>JAUVFC010000138.1 GCA_030594505.1 Desulfobacterales bacterium | reverse complement strand
TGAAGCAGGCGCGGTGATTATAAACGATATTGGCGCCCTCCGCCTTGATCCTGCTTTGGGAGATCTGGTGGCTGACTCGGATCTTCCGATTATCTTGATGCACATGCAGGGAACTCCTCAAACCATGCAAGTAAGCCCCCATTATGACGACGTAATGGGAGAGATTATCGATTTTTTGTCCGATTCGATAAATCTTGCCGTAAGCAAAGGTATCCGGCGTGAAAATATCATTGTTGACCCCGGCATCGGTTTCGGAAAGACAACCGCCCATAATTTAACTATCATAAAAGACCTGGCGCGACTCAACTCATTAGAGCGGCCGATTCTCATCGGAGCTTCGCGCAAGTCTTTTGTCGGAGAAGTATTGGGCGAGAAAGACCCTGCCCGGCGTGATATCGGCACATTGGCGGTTACAGCGGTATCTGCTATGAACGGGGCAAATATTGTGCGCGTACATGATGTGAAACGGTCTGTAGAGGTTGTACGTATGGCAGAGGCGATAAAAAACGCAGGATTTGGGATGGAATAAGCCGACAAACAACGGACAGTATTATCTAAATTATCTAAAAAACAGCGATTGCGAACAGCAAATGTCCAATAGTCAGCATGGAAATCGATCTTCCCGGAGACATTTTTCGGGCAAGTATATTTTTTTTATCGGGATATTATCTGTTCTGATTATTGGTATAGGGCTATCTTTCTTCCTGGAAAAAGAGGGGGATGTAGTTCTTCCCATTCCTGTAAAGTTGGAGAATGTTCCTTCCGACCTTGTTGCAGTGGCCGATGTTAGTATTTTGGAAGTTCATGTGCGTGGTCCTGTAAAATTATTGGAAGAGCTTAAGAGTCAAGACATCCATTACACAATAGATCTTTTCAAGGGGAAACACGGATCATTGCCTATTACACTATCCAAAGACGCAATCCATGTCCCCCGCAAATTGGCGGTAGTTTCCGTACAACCGGAATCCCTGACCATAAACTTTGAGGAACGTCTTAAAAAAAAGGTGCCCATTGTACCGGACCTGTGTGGAGCCCCTCCGGCAGGCTATGTAGTATCCAGGGTGGCAGTCACTCCCTCGGTGGTGGAGTTGTCAGGGCCGTATCCTGTTATAGATCATTTGACGGCAATACGTACTACGCCGATTGATGTGACCGGATTGACCGAAACGGTCAAGAAAGAAGTCGCTCTTGCCATGAAACCAGAGCTTCACATCCAGGCGGTCGGCGTTGGACTGGTTGCCGTAGAGGTTGTTGTAGAGGAAAAAATCGTTGAGAAAAGTTTCGATATCCCGGTAGTGGGGAAGAATGCCTCTTGTCACTATGTGATAACACCTGCCAATATTAATATTTCTATTAAGGGGCCGATAAAGATCATAGAGGAACTGGCAACCTCTCAGGAAAAACTACAGGTTTATATAGACCTGAGCAGCCTGAAACCCGGGGTGTATGTTCGGAAAGTAGCGATTAGTCTTCCGCTCGATGTTGTCCTGGCGGACGCCAAACCAGAGGTGTTTACAGTAAGGATTGAGGAATAATGCGCAAGTTGTTCGGAACGGATGGAATTCGCGGGATAGCGAATGTCTCCCCTATGACTGTTGAGATGGCAGTGCAGGTGGGGCGGGGGGCTGCTTATGTCTTTAAGAACGGAAAAACACGACACAAAATTGTTATCGGAAAAGATACGCGTCTTTCCGGGTACATGATTGAAAACGCCATTGCCGCCGGCATTTGTTCCATGGGTGTGGATGTGCTTTTGGTCGGACCGTTGCCGACCCCTGGAATCGCTTTTATCACGTCAAGTATGCGCGCTGATGCCGGTGTTGTAATTTCAGCATCTCACAACCCATTTCAAGACAATGGGATTAAGATTTTTTCACGAGACGGATTCAAGCTCCCGGATTCCATAGAGGAAAAGATTGAAAATTTAATCTCTTCCAACAGCATCGATTCCCTTCGTCCCACAGCGAAAGAGGTTGGCAAAGCCTATAGAATCGATGATGCCAAGGGTCGTTATATTGTGTTCTTAAAGCATACGTTCCCCATGGACTATACGCTGGATGGTCTCAAGATGGTACTCGATTGTGCCAATGGAGCCGCGTACAAAGTCGCCCCTTCGGTCTTCAGTGAATTGGGCGCCGACGTGATCCTCACGGGAGTGAGTCCCAACGGCGAGAATATCAACCATGGGTGTGGTTCTCTCCATCCGGAGTTGATCAGCCGGATGGTTAAAGAGAACGGGGCCGACATGGGTTTAGCCCTGGATGGAGATGCCGACAGGGTTGTATTTGTAGACGAGAACGGTTCCCTGGTTGACGGAGATCATATTATGGCGATCTGTGCAAAGGCCATGATGGAAGAGGATCGTCTAAAAGAGCGTACCCTGGTTGCGACAGTGATGAGCAATATGGGGCTTGAAGCGGCAATGCGAACAATGGGAGGGAGGCTGGTTCGGACCGGTGTGGGAGACAGGTACGTAGTGGAAAAGATGCGTGAAAAAGGATACAACCTGGGCGGAGAGCAGTCGGGACATCTCATCTTTTTGGACTATAATACCACGGGTGACGGGATTCTGACCGCCTTGCAGTTGCTGAGCGTAATGAAGAAATGTGACAAACGGCTTTCGGAACTGACCAATATTATGGAGACCTACCCACAGACACTGATCAATGTAAAAGTGAAGGAAAAAAGAGATCTTACCCAGGTGCCGGAGCTTGCCTCCAAGATAGAAAAGATTGAGAAAGTACTGGGAGATTCAGGGAGGATTTTGATCCGTTATTCCGGTACCGAGCCGCTTGTAAGGATTATGCTGGAAGGGGCTGACGAGCAACAGATCACCGGGTTTGCGGAAGGACTGGCAGAGGACTTCAGAAAGCGATTAGGTTAGATGAAAGGATGCTTGATCGCTTCGTAAAAAGCCTTCAATTCGCTTGATTGGTCACTTTTTTAAGGTTCTAAGTTCGCTTCGCTAAATTGCAAAAACTCGGGCTTGCGCCCTCAAACAGTTTGCAATTTTTGCGCTTCGCTTCACTAAGAACCTCTAAAAAAAGTAACCAAAATAAGCTCATCAAAGACTTTTTGCGAAGTGATCGACGCTTGTGCGGTTGCATTTATGCTTCTTGCTGTTGACATAGGAAATACCAATATCGTCATGGGGCTCTTTGATCAGGGGTCACGTGTCAATAGCTGGAGACTCCGGTCCCGAATGGATCTTACAGAAGATGAGATCCATGTCTTTTTATACAACGTCCTAAAGGACGGGATTGCATATGGTAATGTGAGTGGGGTTATTATCTCCTCTGTTGTTCCCTCATTGTCGCTATCTCTAGGAAAATTTTGCGAAAAATATCTGGGCCGCTCTCCCTATTGGGTGGATGCGTCATCTGTCCCTGACATGCCGCTTCTTGTTGACGATCCGCGTTCAGTAGGGGCTGATCGGATCGTCAATGCTGTTGCGGCATATCACAAATACCGCTCAAGTCTCATCGTAATAGATTTCGGCACCGCCACCACTGTTGACTGTATATCAGAAAACGGCGCCTACCTGGGAGGCACAATCAGTCCGGGTCTCAAAATTTCTTCTGAGGCCCTCTTTCAGAAAACATCGCAGCTTCCACGTATAGAGAGATTTACTCTTCCCGCTACTGTCATTGCAAAAAATACTATCAACAGCATGAATGCGGGTATTATCTATGGGTATGCGGGCCTGGTGGACGGAATTGTCCGACGCCTCAAAAAAGAGCTCGATTCCAATCCAAAAGTGATCGCCACAGGAGGTTTGGCTCCGTTGATAGCAGACGTTGCCGAAACAATCGACAGGGTCGAGCCCAACCTCACACTTGAAGGTCTTTGGATTATCTATGAAAAAAGGGATAATAAAGCCGCCAAGGCTTAAACAGGGAGACACAGTCGGGGTTGTTGCGCCGGCAGGGGCATTTGAGCGCGACCCCTTTGACCGGGGAGTCGCGGCCCTGGAAACAATGGGATTTCAGGTAAAAGTCCCGGAGGGGATATTTGCACAAAAAACCTATCTTGCCGGCTCGGATGAACACCGGGCAAAACTTCTGACCGCCCTTTTTAAAGATCCTGCCGTGCAGGCGATTTTTTGCGTGCGGGGGGGATATGGCTCGGCCAGGATACTACCCCTTCTTGATTTTGAAGAAATCGCGGCTCATTCAAAAATCTTTGTTGGATTCAGTGATATCACCATACTCCTTGCTGCATTTTATCACAAGTTCGGTCTTGTCACCTTTCACGGTCCTCTGGTCACCACGCTCGGAAAGAGTTCGGAAAAGACGAGAGAAGCCCTTTTAAATGCGATAACTTCAGATCAACCTGCAATACGGACCCCTGCCGAGCCGGTTGTATTACACCCCGGATATGCTTCAGGCCCCGTACTCGGGGGAAACCTGACCAACATTTGCCATCTCATAGGGACCCCGTATGAACCCGATTTCAACGGAGCGCTCCTTCTGCTTGAAGACCGGGGAGAGTCCCCGTACCGGATCGACCGCATGCTCTGCCATCTGAGGCTGAGCGGGCGGTTAAAAGACATTGCGGGGGTGGTCTTGGGTTCCTTCAAAGAGTGCGGCGACATCGACATCGTCTACGATATCGTAAAAGATAATCTTGCGGACAGGGATATCCCCATCCTTGCCGGATTTGAGATAGGACACGACACAGAGAACCTTACGGTTCCGATAGGGCTTCAGGCTACGCTAAATACGGAAATGGGTCTGCTCAGCTTTGATGAAGCCGCCACGAAAGCCATATAATGAGACCTGCATAACGCGACATTTTTTTGTCAGGCAAGGAAGGCGAAAATTTTAACCGGAGGAATACATTGGGTATTTTGAGGATTAAAGTTTGAAGCCTGACACTGCATCACGGGGAAATGGCAGTTATGCAGGTCTCATAATGAGACCCTCACGTCATGGCCGGGAGGTACATTTATGACAGACGACAAATTAGGTGATGCATTGCATGCCGGGCTTCAGTCCCTGGCGGAATCCTCTTTCCCAAAAAAATGTCCCAATTGTGGAAGAGTATATGCAAACGTTGAAGAGTACCTGTCTCAGACAGAATCTGTAAGAAATTCAAAAAAACCTGAGCAGTCAACTGATGACGAAGAGAACCGGGGTGTAGACTTATTTCGTGATTGTGTCTGCGGTTCAACACTCCTGGACGCTTTCAATAATCGTCGCGACCTGTCTGAAACGGGGATTCGGAGA
>JAUVFC010000233.1 GCA_030594505.1 Desulfobacterales bacterium | reverse complement strand
GCCGGCCCCTCTGGGGCCGAATTTTTACTTTTTTACCAAAAGAAAATTTTTTTGTCAATCTTTAAAATCCCGGATTATGAATGAATTTTAGGAGAATTAAACTATAATTTCGGCAGGTTAGTGGCTGGACTATTACAAAAATTGAAATTTTTTCAACGATTATATCGGAATTTCAGAAAAATACTTTACCTACTTGACGCAAACCTGCTGTCCTAGTATTATTAATAATAGAATAACCAGTTTATCGAAAAAGGAAATAAAGGAAGGAAGGTCTGAAAATGAAGGGATTCCTTGGACTTGATATCGGCTCTACGACCGTCAAAGCGGTACTGATAGACGACAAATACAACCACCTGATTAAGCCGATTTACCTTCGGTCGCTGGGCCGACCACTGGAGGCCTTTAAACATGCAATCCAGAGCATGCGGCGAACTTTCGATGGAGAGGTAATGGTCGGCATCACCGGAAGCGGCCGAGAGATCGTCAAGGATGCTCTTGATCTTCCGGAAGATGCCTTGCTGACTGAAATCTATGCTCATTCGTACGGTGCGTGGCACCTTTTTCCTGGGGTGCGGACCATTGTGGACATAGGCGGGCAGGACAACAAGCTAATCTATCTCCAGCCCGGTGAAAACGGAAGTTTTTCCATCAATGACTTCATCATGAATGAACTGTGCGCTGCGGGCACCGGCGCCTTTCTGGAGATGCATGCCAAAGAACTGGGTTTTGAGTCAGTGGAAGAATTCGGACAAATGGCGGCCCGATCATCCCGGCCATCCAAAATCGCCGGACGCTGTAGTGTTCTCGCACAATCCGATGTCGTCCATTTGAGACAAGGCGGTGAAGATCTGGACAACATCGCCGCCGGTCTCTGTCGTGCCGTGGTGCTCAATGTTTTGTCTATGGCCGGAGGAAAGCCTCTCAATGCGCCAATCCTCTTTCAGGGAGGTGTGGCTTCTAACGCGGGGGTGGTCAGGGCCCTTCGAACAGAGCTTGGCCTGGATGAAAAGCAGGTGATTGTTCCTAAATATCACAAGACCATCGGCGCTCTTGGCGCTGCCCTGTACGTAGTAAAACGACAATCTGCAGAGGCCACATACAGAGTGCAGGACATACTGCGCACAATCGACAGGAAGACCAATACCGGTATCCCTTTGCCAAAGGCTGTTCTGGCGCCTCTTTTACGGAAAAAGCCTGTTCAGAATTGCGCTTCAAACAGTTTCATCAAACCAGCATCAGGATATAAGGATACCCCAAGGGTAGTGCTTGGCTTTGATGTGGGATCGGCCAGTGTAAAGATTGCCGCTTTAGACCGTGATGGAGACTATGTCTTTACATATTACACGCTGCACGACGGCAAACCGATTGACGTTTTATATCAGGGTCTTGAAAAAATGCAAAAAGAGTTGGGAGATAACATAGTCGAAGCAGTTGCCGTCACAGGGAGCGGTCGGGACAACGTCGAGCTGAGAGTCGGGGCTGACATAAATGTGGACGAAATTACCGCTCAAGCTGTGGGCGCGAAAATGTTAGTTCCCGACGTCGAGGCCATTTTTGAGATCGGGGGACAGGACTCAAAGTTTATCCAGCTCCGCAACGGCCAGGTGTATGACTTTGAAATGAACCGGATTTGCGCGGCCGGAACCGGCGCATTCGTTATGGAAGCATCAAAGATACTTGGCGTAGAGCCCGGAGAGGGATTGGACGCATTGGCTTTTGAGTCCTTGCATCCTGTCGTGATTAGCAACCGATGCTGTGTGTTTGCAAAATCGGATATGGTCTCGCTTCTCAATAGCGGAGTATCCCAGGCCGATGTTGCCGGGGGGATCGTTTATGCCATCATAAAGAACTACCTGAACCTTGTGGTCGGAAATCGAGAGGTCGGCAAAAAAGTCCTTTTCCTGGGCGGTTTGGCGAAAACCAGCGAAGCTATCCGGTCGGCCTTAAGGAGTCTGATGCCTGATATAGAAATTACAGTCCCTGAGATGTGTGAAGTAAGTGGCGCCCTGGGAGCTGCCCGGATAGCATGGCAGGAATTTCAAAATAAAGACATCCGGAAGAGCCGGTTTCGAGGCATTGACTCCTCTGCCATAAATATCCCTGTTTCTGAATTCGACTGTAAGGGATGTTCCAATCTTTGCCAGGTCAAAAAATGGCATACATTCGATGGCGAGGTAGCTTACACCGGAAGCATTTGCGGTCGTTATGAAGGAACAGGCAAGAAACAGATAACCGGCAGGGACTTCGTTCAGGAGGATCTGGAACTCCTTAGATCTTATGAAGAGGGTAAGGCGGATGTTTCCGATAAGGTGATAGGCATCCCCAGGGCGTTGCTTTACTACGAGCAAGGGCCGCTGTGGATTAGCTTTCTCCGGAAACTCGGCTTTCAGGTCGTGGTATCCGACGCAGGAAGAGCAGCCATAAAGAGCGGGGGTCTGCGATCTCCAATTGGCATGGTTTGTCTGCCTATAAAGGTACTTTTGGGACAGGTTGAGGATCTGACTCAAAAGGGAGTAAAAAGAGTTTTCTTTCCGACTGTTGTGGAAATGCAGCGCCCGAGCAATGCTTTTCGTTCTGACAACTGCATGCTTATCCAGGTCGCCCTGGATTCGTATTTAAAGCCCTCTTTTCCACAAATGGAGTTCATCTCGCCCGTGTTTCATTATGAGGGGCGTCGAAGTCTGTGGCGAAAAGCGCTTCAAAATGCCGCCGAAAGGTTGGGCTTTAACAAAAAAGTCGCTTTGGAGGCCGTTCGCCTGGCTGAAATTGTGCAAAAGGACTTCCTGGAAAAAAGAAAGGTCCTCGG
>JAUVFC010000203.1 GCA_030594505.1 Desulfobacterales bacterium | reverse complement strand
GGGGGCCGATGGCGACTCAATTCCTGAGCCTTTATCCAATAAGAAATATAGTGGCAAATTTTCTGTGCGGATTCCCCCGGAAGTCCATAGACATTTGGCAATCCAAGCTGCTGAAGAGGGCGTAAGTCTAAACCGGCTTATCAGTGCAAGACTGACCAGATGAAAGCGCTTCAATGTGTTTATGTCTTAGAAGACGGCCACGAATTGTTCCGTGAGACCATCTTGACGGAACGGTATTATTAACCCGAAGACAAGGAGGGGGGAAAAATGAAAATCACATCAGCAGGAAAACTTTGGCTGGATTACCACAGGTCCAATTCACAAAAAAAATACGGTTAGGACATACGAAACGGTCCTCTCCAGATTCTGCGAGGATTTCGGCAAAAAAGACTTGGATAGCCTCACACCGGACCAAATCTTAGCATTCCTAAACAAGATTACAGAGGGAACCAAACAGCAAACCAAACGCATCCGTTATTCCCACCTCTCAGCTTTCTTCAACTTCGTCAGAACCAATATCGATCAAAGTTTTCAAAACCCCTGCGACACCCCAATCCTACGAAAGATGTTCAAGGCCAAACCCATTACCTCTTGGGACATTATCGAAAAGGATGTTATCGACGAAATAATCTTCAGGACAGACAAGCCAAGAAACCGCCTTATGCTGGAACTCATGGCCCGAGGAAGAATGAGAGTCGGCGAAGTCCTGAAACTGAGCCCAAATGACGTCCAAGGCAGAAAGCTGATCCTCAGAGACCCTAAAAGCGGTAAAAGGCGGGAGCACGTATTCATCCCACAGAAAGTAGCCGATAGACTCAAAGAGTATATCAGGGACAAGAGCATTCAACCGGATCAAAGAGTTTTTCCCATATGTTACGAGTCCGCCAGAACAACGGTCAAGAAAGCAGGTGAGAAGGTAGGAATACGTTTAAGGCCGCATGATCTAAGACGGTTCGCGGCCACATATGCAAGCCGTTCCGGTGTCCCTATAGAGATCGTGAGCAAGGTTATCTTACGCCACGCAAATCTTTCGACAACTCAAATTTATCTTGGAAAGGTTTCTGATACCGAAGCCATGAGGTGGATTGAGAACCTGTACGCTTAAACCAATTAATTCGGGGTGGGGGCTGAGAAGGCCTTCACCCTGGCAACCGATCTTTGTGGATCTATCTAATGAGATATCGCTAAGTCACGCTTCAGGCGTGATTTGACGCGAAGCTTCGTTAATATTCAATAAGCGAATCCCTGCCTATTTTTTCCGGAGAAGTAAAACCGGCCATGGACATGAGCCGCTTCATCTCTTGTGTCGTCTGCTGGACAACATTTTTTGACACTCTCATTTTTGTTGGCGGCAATCCGTAAAGGATCGGTCTTCCCAGGCCTACCAGGGTTGCCCCGAATGCCAGGCCCTTAAAAGCGTCACTCCCACGCCAGAATCCCCTGTCCACCAGGATTACGGTTTCGCCCTTTGTAACCGAGACGATTTCATCCATGACCTGGAAGGGATGGGGAAGATAATCCAGGATGTGTGCCCCATGGTTGGACACGAAGATCGTATCAGCACCCCCAGCTATTTTTCTGCGTCCTCTTTGCTAAGGACTCCTTTGAAGATCAACGGAACGGATACCTTTTTTCTAATCTCTTTAAGCTCTTCGAGAGAGAGCGGCGAGCAGTCAAAAGCCATCTGTCTATCATATACTTTGGTTCGTTGCTGGAATCGATTAGAACCAAGCAAAGTGTCAATAATTAACTATTCAAGCCAGAGGTACAACAGTTGGCTTTTAAGATGTTTTTCATCGCCTGCATTATCGAATATGGAAATGCCAAAGGGATAACTTGAATTCGCGGTGAACTGAACATCGTTCTCGGACCCCGTATGAAGGCGTCTTTTAAACACCACTGTCCAGTATCCGGCCTCCCATACGCCGACCGCCTCCACATTTGCCCGGTCTCCTGATGGTGTTCTCAAAACATAGCCGGGAAGAGTATTGCCCTCTTCGAACACGCTGTCGTCAAAGGATACCGCTTTATCTTTAAAAAGGTAAGGCGATGTTTCCACGCCGCCATCAAACATATATGCGGGTTTAGATCCCTCCTCGGATTTGTTGTCTTGGTAGGCACTCTCACCCTCGTCACCCTTATGATCTTCGTTATCAAAGTACTGATCATCCGAGTAGCCGACAGGATTTGTCCGCGCGGCTTTCCATTGCCACAGGTCGGCCACGCCACCGGTATAAGCAGTGCTCATGGTCAGTTTGCTCGGATCATCAGGGTCAACATGGCAAAGGGTGGCGCATCCGCCCCTCATACCGCTTCCCGGTCCGAACCCTCCGAATGTGGATTGGGATAAAGAACCTTCTATGTCCCATGCGAAGCCCATGCGGTCCTCGTTCGCTCCGGAGTTTGTCCAACCGTCGAATGTCTTGACCCACATACTCTTGAAAACGCTTTGGCTCAGATCTGCCCATCTCGCGTAAATGTAAACATCGGTATTATTGTGGAAGGATTTCAGTTCCACAGTGTTCATCTGACCCCATAGTTCCGGCGTCATCATGGGCATGACAGGAACAAATATTCCCTGAACCTGAGACCACATGTCGTGATTGGGGTCCATTATTATATCTTCAGAAGAAAGAGCCGAAAACAATATATTTCCCGAGCCACCAGGAGGACCCCCACCAGAACCACCGCCGCCGTGACCACCACCTTGTCCACCGCCACCGTTACGTGCCAGGCCAGAACTTGAACCCATAAACAAGATCATCAAAGCTATTACAACACCAATTGAAATTTGCTTCATATCAAAATTCCTCCTTTACATCTCTTACTTGTTCAATTGAAAATGATGAATTTGCCCTATCCTGCAATCTGTTTTGATTTTCACAATGAAGACCATGTGCAAGAAACGAAATATGTAGTGCTACAGATCAAAGCAATTCAAAGCAATATTTATGCCAAATGTATTATAATCTGAATTAATCTATTGCTGCCCATGTAAACAGTCTCCATAACCGTCACTCCCGCGAAAGCGGGAGTCTCCCGCGGCGGGATTGATTTTCCTGGATTCCCGTTTTCACGGGAATGACAATAACGGGTGCTTTCTGATTTTTTAAGAGTTCATCAATCCATTGATGCCCATGCAAAAATCCTTTTTGCATGAATTTAGGGATTTAATCAAACGGACACTCATTACAAGAGCTGATCAAATCGGATATTATGTATCCAATCAAGGTAGCCGCATGGATAAAGAACCTCCAAATCTTGTTCGCATCCCGGACGGCATCTGAAAGACAACCATCAATATTTCATAGATCATGAGAAGGGTTTGTTTATGCTCGACTTACTTAGACGTCCTCTCGGGTCCTCTATCCTGGAAGGATATTTCAGCAAAGTGGATCTTTGTTAGACACCTGGATACTTTTTCCCCGGATGATGATTGCAGGTGAAGAGGGTGACAACTGATTTTTGCAGAGGGGTAAGGCCGTTTTTACATTAAAGTTAGGTAGTTATAACTTTCGTAAGGTATTTGGCACGACCATTGCTGTAAGCTTGGATAAGGCAGTAGAAATTTGAGTTTAGTGTCTATCCAGAAATGAGATAGTTTTTGCAAGATCAAGGAAGTCGAAAATTTTAACCACAGTAATACATGGGAGTATTTCGAGGATCAAAATTTGAGTCTGACGCTGAGATTGTGAAAAATAGCCATTTATGGATCGACTCTAATTTAACTCCCCTATTAAAAGGCACGTTGTTTCGCCTTCACTTATAAAAATTCATTTTGTATTAACGGAGGTATTAAAATGAAAAAGCATCTGAAAACAATCGGCGTAAAGATTCTGTTTCTTGG
>JAUVFC010000179.1 GCA_030594505.1 Desulfobacterales bacterium | reverse complement strand
CCTGATCAACTACAATTTACAAATAAAAAAGAACAGAAATAAGAATATTAACAAAAAGACAATATAAAAGACATTCCACCGCCGCTTTTGAACAGGTCGAAGGGATTTGTGTCACGTCAAGTTTTACATTTAACCCCCTGTAAAGACAATTGGCCGCAATAATCACACCAAAAAAAAGCGCCTTTATAATCGGGACAATGATATCCGTCGTTGTTATAGACTTGCCTATCCCGCTCAAAAAGTTGTCGAGAGGCACGCTTGTCGCTGTCCACGCAACCGCGTATCCACCAAATATGGCGACCGTATCAAATACCAAAAACAAACATAACGTTGCTGTCGTAATACCCAATAACCGCGGCAAACATACTACGTACACCGGATCTATACCCATCATCTCTATCGAATCTATTTCCTTAAGTATGGTCATATATCCTGCTTCGATAGTAATGGCAATAGCCGAACGCAAGATAACGATAATGGCCACGAAAAGAGGCCCCAGTTCCCTTATAATCAAGATAACAATAACATCACTCAGTACGGCGCTCTCTTCAATCAGTCCGCTATGTCCGGCAGACTGGATGATGATAATACTTCCAACAATAAGAGAAATAAAAACCACTATCGGCAAGGCCTGAATCGCCGTGAAATAGATTTGCTTTACCGTTGTCCTGTAGACCATGGCGCGCCCCTCTTTATGCCTCTGAAAAAGAAGGGCAAGGAGTCTCCGGGCAAATGCAAAAAGCTCCAAAAAATGATTGGCGCTTTTGATTGTCTCACTTCCGATTTTTCCGATAAAGCCGGTCATGGTTTTCAATAATGTCCTTTGTCGGTTGTCCGTTGCCGAAACAGCAAATGAATCTTACTCTGTAACTGCTCAGGTTCAAAGTTCAGGGGTTCAGGGTTAAACTGAGTAGTTTCCTTGCTCTTTGCAATCCCTCAAATTCCTTACTTTCCCGTGTCCATTCAGAAATGGTAGGTTTTGTCCCAAGACAAGGCCGCACAAAGGTTTTTACCGGAGGCGTAGCAGTGCTACGTCGAGGATAGAAACCTGCGGAGAACGCCGTATTGGGACAAAAGATGCTATTTCTGTATGGACACTTAATCCTTTCTGAACATCCCGACCACTGCGCTCAACTCCTTGCTCTTAAAGATACGTGACAATCCGCCGTAAATTGCGATCCCCCCCGCAATAGATAGCACCACATACATCATAAGGCGGATGGTGTCGATGTCGCCTTCTAATTCCATATTCCTCAAAAACCATATTAGCGCCAGACCCATCACCAGCGATGCGGCGCTTGATGTTGCCGCCGATTTCAAGATATTACTTGCCCCGATACGCCCTAAGCGCTTCTTTAAAAACCATATCAGTATTGTCAGGTTAAGCATGGATGACAATGAAGTTGCCAGAGCTAATCCCCCATGACGCATAGGTCCCATCAGGAAAATACTTAACACAATATTTGCCAATAATGATAATATGGCTGCCTTTACAGGGGTCCTGGTATCCTGAAGAGCATAAAAGGTAGATACCACAACACGAACTCCGGAAAATGCCCATAACCCTAATGAATAATACAGGAGAGCTTCTGCAGTCAATCGGGTAGTTGTTGCATCGAATGCGCCCCTTTTAAAAAGGAGCTGGATAATAGGGACCCTCAAGACGATGAGGCCTATCATCGCGGGGATTGTAATGAAAAAGACAAGCCTCAGGGCATATGCAAAGGTATCCCTTAAAGCATCCATATCATGAGAGGCCGCCTGTCGAGAAAGACTTGGCAAGACAGCTGTGCCTACGGCAATAGCAAAAATCCCCAGGGGAAATTGAACCAATCGATCGGCATAATAAAGATATGATATACTCCCTTCTGCAAGGAGAGACGCAAGCAATGTGCCGACAAGGATATTGATTTGATAGACGGCTGAGCCGAATACCGCTGGCGTCATCAATTTGCCTATCCGCTTGACCGCCGGATGATACCATGGAAATCTCCTCCAGAAAAAAAAACCTTTTTTGATCAAAAAAGGGGCTTGAAGGGCAAGTTGCAACATTCCGCCTATCAACACACCCAGCCCCAGGCCGATAACCGGTCTTTCAAAGAACGATGACAGTCCAAAGACCGATCCGATCATGGCAAGATTCAGAAAAACCGGAGCCAACGCAGGGGCCGCAAAGTGTCCCAATGCGTTCAATATTCCCATAGATAAGGCCACAAGTCCGATAAAAAAGATATACGGGAACATAAGCCTGGTCAGAAGCACTGTAATTTCAAACTTTTCAGCAGATACAGTAAAGCCCGGCGCTATAATTCTTACAATAAAAGGGGCCAGGAGTATCCCCAGCACGGTAACTGCCACCAAAATTACGGAAAGAAGGCGCAACATTGAGCCGGCAAGCTCCAGAGCTTCTTTCCGGCCTCGCCTTGTCAGGTATTCAGTAAATACGGGGACGAATGATATTGTAAGCGATCCTTCCGCAAACAGCCTCCTCAAAAGGTTGGGAATCCTGAATGCCACAAAAAACGCATCCGCCGCAAGCCCTGCTCCAAAGAACCAGGCTATTACCATATCCCGCACAAATCCGAAGATACGGCTTAGTAGTGTTGCCGCCCCAACAACACCGGCGGCTTTGGTCATCTCCCTGTTTTCAGACATAAAAAAATCCCACGTGTGTAATTCACGACAGTTGGCAAAAATCCCCCTAAATCCCCCTTTACAATAAGAAGGACTTTCAATCGGTCCTCCTTTTTTAAAGGGAAACACCCCCTATGAAACAAATCTTGCAGAGAATTATATCTTGACAATCTATAAATAATTTGTTTATTAATATTGACAATTTCGCAAAAAGTCTCGACAACTTGTCATTTCGAGCGAAGCGAGAAATCTTAAATGATAAATTCGTTGAATCCGACTTTTTGCGAAACCATCAATATTAGTTTTACAAAGTCAATACAATTCTTGAGAAGGGAGTACCATAATTGGCAAATCATAAGTCAGCCATCAAAAGGGCCAGACAGAATGCTGTTCGCAACCTGAGAAATAAAGCTGTCCGGACCCGTGTAAAAAGTCTTATTAAGGATGTTCGTAAAGCAATTCAAGAAAACTCCAAAGAAAACGCTATCGGCGCTCTTAAGGTTGCTGTCCCAACTATCGATGCGGCTGCCGGCAAAAGAGTTATTCACCGGAACAACGCTGCAAGAAAAATTTCTCGCCTTACACAACAGGTCAATGCACTTGGCTAACCAGAAACGAGACCTTTGCAAAACTGCCATTATGAGCGCTGACGCTTCACTTCGTGCCCGTGATGCAGCGTCAGGCTTCAAATATTGCACGAAGTGAAGCGTTAGCGCTATCCTCGATCCGCCTGAGGCGGACCTCCGGCTAAAATTTTCGCCTTCCTTGCCTGACAAAAAAATGTCCCGTTTTGCAAAGGTCTCGAAACGGCATCTTTTGTCCCAATACTGCGTTCTCCGTCCCGCCTTGTGGCGGGACTACGCCTGCGGTAGCAACCTTTGTGCGGCCTTGTCTTGGAACAAAATCTACCATTTCTGGTGGGACACTAACTTAGGAGGCTGCCCTTTAAAAACCCTGAAAGATCCGGTTATGGATCTTTTCCGCTGTACGTTCAGAGATTAATTTGATTGCCGCTCTTTTGTTTGCCTCTGTTTTCGCTTTGTCGGACGCATCTACGGCATACTCTTGCTTTTCAGTAAACGACTTATCGCTCCACAATACGTCCCCGTTGTCAGATCTCTTCAACCGGACATTCAATTTAACATAGACACGTCGTTCTGCTGAGACAACTTCTTCAGTGTGAGCTATGGTCTCGGTTCCGAGCTTCTCAATAATACCGGTCAAGATCGCATCTGCGCTATCCTTTCCTGCAATAGCAAGTCGCTTGTCCCTGGTAAATTCATAAATAAGGTCATTGGTAAAATCATTCTCTATTCTGGGCTCCAATGTTCTGTTTTCAAATACCAGGATGGCAATGGAACGAACTTCAGGCGGCAGGTTGTTTTCTCCTCCCGCAAAATGGTAACCGCAAGAAGTGATTGCTATGCAAAAAATTATGCCCAATAAAGTTCTTACGATAATTTTTTTAGCCATTTGAGTTTTTGTCAGCCTCTCAAGACGTTACGGGTTGCGCGTTACGGGTTTTAAACCCGCAACTCGTAACTCGCAACAAATAATCACACCACAATATTTACCAGCTTTTTCTTCACCACAATAACCTTCTTCACGGGTCTTCCGTCAAGATACGAAACGATCCGCTCGTTGGAAAGCGCCGCGGCCTTGATTGCCTCATCGTCGACATTAGCGCCGACGGTAAAGCGGCTTCGCACCTTTCCGTTTACCTGTACCACAATTAAAAGTTCTTCTTCTTT
>JAUVFC010000091.1 GCA_030594505.1 Desulfobacterales bacterium | reverse complement strand
GCAATTATTAAATAATTAGAGCTTGTTTGTTCAAATCAGAATTCTCGGACAGCCTCATAGAACAAGAAAGATTTATGGAAAAAATAATTGATGTTGATCCGTATATAATATAATGATATTATAAAAATTATTATCTACTGATCGTACTCCATTTTTACTCACTGTCTGGCTTCTAACAAAGACCGGGACCTTTGAAAAATGGCAGTCTTGCAAAGGTCTCCCTAATTTGCGGAGAGACATAAGGATATGTTTGGGGTTGTACGGGAATAATTGGGGAAGAGAGCATACCCCTTCCTGCGTTGAATGGTGCAAGGCCGCAAAGCAATGTCTTGGCGAGGAAAGGTGGAAGAAATTAATGGAGGCTCTGAAGAATACATAGATATTACCCTAACTGAAAGGAGACAGCTATGTTTAAAAAGATCTTGTTTGCGACAACTTCATCCGACTTATGTAATGACGCTGCCGATGTGGCTTTTGAACTGGCAAAAAAATACAACGCAAAGCTTTATATATTTCACGTTCTTGGATTTCCTACACGTGGCTTTGGCGCTTTTGTCGTGGACTTTAAGACAGGTGAGCAAGAATATTACAGCCGGGAATATGTTGACAAGGTCAAGGCGGAGATAGAAAAGACCTATGCCGACCAATTAAAGGGACTTGATAACTATGTAATCGAGACGCTGGCCGGGGTGCCGCACACCGAAGTTCTGAGACTTGCAAGAAAAGAAGAGATAGATCTTATTGTTATGGGACCGCACGCAAAAGCAAAAGGGGCCTTAAGCTACAGAGGCATCGTAGGGAGCACCATGCAGGGTGTCAGTCTTAAAGCGCGCTGCCCTGTTATGATTGTCAGCCGATCCGTGCCAAAAGAAAAAATGGGATTTGCCAATATTGTATTCGGAACCGACTTTTCAAAAGCGTCAGATGCGGCATTCCGTTTTGCATACAACGCAGCCAAGCAGCTTGGATCAAAACTGTATCTTTTTCACGCCTTAGACATTTCCCCCTTGCCGGGAAATATGATTGGTCGTCAAGAGGAGATAGAAAAAAGGCTTGAAGAGGTAAAACAAAAGATCAATGATAAATATATCTCCGACATGGAAGGTTTTGATAACTACGAGGTTAAAACATGGGAGGGGATCCCGTACATGGAGATCGTAAAATTTGCGCGAAGGAAAGAGGCTGATCTCATTGTTATGGCCCATCATTCAAAAGAAAAGGACCCGGAGAAAGCGCTTTTGGGTAGTACGGTAGAGCAGGTTGTCTTACGTGCAGGGTGTCCGGTTGTGAGCGTAAGTCGCCCTGAAAAAACAGTCGAGTCTGAACAATAGGATGTGAAGTGAGGGGGCATTTCTTCCCACTAACGCCTGTTATCGCGTGGTTCTGCCTGTTTTGTCCCGGCCTGATCACCGATCCGGCACGACTGTCTCAGTCAGGTGGAAATGCCCAACTTCGGCAAGATATATAGCTGTAGCGCCAGCCATACGATGATAATAGCCAGAAGGAACAAAAAACTCTTCATCTCTTCCCTCAATTAAAAGTAACCAATCAAGCGAATTGAAGACTTTTTACGAAGTCAACAATCCGCTCTTCTCTTTATTGATTTTATCCCTGCAATGCTCCCATATTACACACTGCGTCCTGTATTTACAGTATACATTCGGGCTCTTACACTTTATTCCGTTTTGGAAGCATTCACGACAATAGCCTATATCAAATTGTTGACATGTTACGACGAGGTCTCTGTCGCTGTGCAAGGAGCAGGTCATGATTCAGTCTCAGATGTTTTAAGGAGTTTAAGAGCTTTTTCAGCCGCATCCTGCTCGGCTTCTTTCTTGCTTTTTCCAATACCCTCTGTTGATATATCCGATTCGATGGTCATTCGAACCGTAAAGGTCTTGTCATGCGACGGCCCGTCCGCGCTTATGACTTCATAGCGGGGTATCGTTTTAAAGCGAAATTGAGCATACTCCTGCAATCTGCTTTTGAAATCTTTTTTTATTAGCTTCAGGGCCAGTGAATTGACTCGCTCAGCAAAAAGGCGCTCTATCGCCTTTGAGGCGGAATCTATGCCTCCGTCAAGATATATAGCGGCGATCACTGCTTCAAGTGTATCGGCCAGAATAGATTTCTTTTCATGCCCGTAGGCGAGAGCCTCCCCTTTTCCGAGCATCAAATACAATCCAAGAGAAAGGTTATGAGCTACATCCGCCAATTGAGTCTCATTAACGATAGCAGCACGCATCTTCGACAGATCCCCTTCATTCATTTCAGGGAAGCGTATCATCAAGAGATGACTTATAATAAGACTTAAAACAGCATCTCCGAGAAACTCAAACCTTTCATTGTTTCTGAGCGAAGAATCGTTTTGTTCATTAACAAAAGAACTGTGTCTCAAGGCTTCTTTTATGAACTCTATGTCCTTGAATTTGTATTCAATACTACGTTCAAGAGAAGAGATGTCCATAGCGCTCATAAGTAATATCCTTTATTCCAAAGTCAGCACTCAAGACATTTGCAAAACACCCCATTTTGTCCAATGTTTACGTCTTCCTTGATCATAGGAGGCTGTCCGAGAATTATGGACGCAACTGAACGCTTTGCAAATGTCTCAAATCGTAAAAATTGATGGTTCCGTAAAAAGTCTTTGATGAGCTTATCTTGGTCACTTTTTTTAGAAGTTCTTAGTGAAGAGAAGCGTAAAAATTGCAAACTGTTTGAGGGCGTTAGCCCGAGTTTTTGCAATTTAGCGAAGCGAACTTAGAACTTCTAAAAAGTGACCAATCAAGCGAATTGAAGACTTTTTACGAAACCATCAAAATTAATGCGGTTTCTTAAACTCTTTTTAATGATATTTGTCTCATATGTCAAGGAGGCTTGGTAATTCTGCGACTCTCGTTGAAGGGTGGTATCCATTAAAACAAAAAGGATTGAAACATTATGATGAAGAGTTTCTTGATTATGACCGATGTATCCTTAAAGCATGAAAAAGTGTCAAGTCTGCAAAGACTTTTTGCGAAACCATCATAGTTAACTACTACAAAACAGGGCCCTTTTTACCGTCGAACTTGAGTTATAAATTAATTGACGCCTATCTAACTGTTTAATATTCTTATAAGACAATGAAAATTCGCATAGAAAACCTGAGTTATTCATATAACTTGCAAAATAAAAGTAAACTAAATGTTCTTGAAAATATTAATCTTGATATAGAAGAATGTAATTTTGTTGTTATAATAGGCGAGTCAGGTTGTGGCAAGACCACTTTTCTCAATCTTCTTGCAGGGTTATTACATCCAACAAGCGGTTCGCTCCTTGTTGATGACAAAGAAACAGCCGGGACTCATCCTTCAAGGTCATTAATTACCCAACAGCCATCTCTTCTCCCATGGTTAAGTGTAAGGGACAATATTACTTTTGGGTGCGAACTCCGTTCGGAAAAAGAAAACCTGTCTGAAAGAGCGGAAAAATTTATAAAACTCATGGGATTACAGAGCGTTGAGGAAGCATATCCCAATAAACTCTCACTTGGAATGGCCCAAAGAGTAGCATTTGCAAGAGGCCTTATCGGCATGCCCGAGGTATTACTTCTTGATGAACCCTTTGCATCATTAGATTTTTCCAATAGATCCCGCCTTCAGGCAGAATTGCTGAAAATATGGGAAGGACAACGCTATACAGTGATACTTGTTACTCATGATATTGATGAAGCGATTTTGGTAGGGAGAAAGATTGTAATACTTGGAAATAAACCTGCACAAATCGAACATATTATCGAGATCGATTCAGAGTATCCAAGGGATTTAAACGACAAAAAATTATTCAATTTAAAAGTTGAGATACAGAAGAAACTTAGTCGGCTTGTAGATTTTTATTAGTTTTGCAGTTTGGGATTTTGAGTGAAAAACAAATCAAATAAAAAGATAACGAGACGAGAATTTATAAAGCGCTCATCAAAGGCCCTTACGACATTAGGGCTCGGCGCTCCTTTCTTGTTTAATGCTTCATGTATAAGTGAAGCTGCTGATGAATTAAGAATCGGCTATATACCTATCACTGATGCAACGCCACTTTTAATTGCTCATGCCAACGGCTATTTTAAAGATGAAGGGATTAAGGTTAAGTCACCTGTTTTGATACGAAGCTGGTCTGCTTTGGTAGAGGCATTTTTAGCGGGAAAAGTGAATCTGGCGCATTTTTTACTGCCGATTCCACTATGGATGCGTTACAACAACGGTGTGCCGGCAAAAATAATTGCCTGGAACCATACAAATGGTAGCGCACTGACTGTAGGCATGGATTCGGATATAAAAAATTTTGCGGACCTGGGGGGAAAACAGATAGCTGTACCGTACTGGTATTCCATGCATAATCTTATTCTACAGCTTGGGCTTAGAAGATTTGGATTGACTCCTGTAATTAAACCTCAATCCTCAACATTGAAAAAGGATGAAACAAATCTCTTTATATTGCCTCCTTCTGAAATGCCTATCGCATTGGCAGGCAAAAAGATTGATGGGTACATCGTTGCAGAACCTTTCAATGCATTAGGAGAAGAGAAAATAAATGCAAAAATAATGCGCTTTACCGGAGATATCTGGAAAAACCATCCATGCTGTACAACTGTTATACATGAAAGACTTATAAAAACAAATCCTGTCTTCGTTCAAAAAATCTCAAATGCACTGGTCAGAGCACAACATTGGATTTTGCATAATCGTTCCAGGACGGCAAGTATCTTAAGTAAAGAAGGGAACGGTTATTTGCCTGTCGGCGAAAAAGTTTTACTGCGGGTCTTTAACGGATATGAACTTGAAAAGTACGGAAAAGGGAATATCCCGCAGGCTATCAAACACCAGGATTGGGATATTGGAAGAATCGGGTTTCAACCATATCCATATCCATCCGCAACCCGTTTTATCTTTGAAAAAATGAAAAATACTATTGTTGAAGGGAATAATGATTTTCTCAAAAAATTCTCGACAGACTTTATAGTTGATGATCTTGTCGATTATAAATTTGTAAAAAGGGCTATTGAAAATCTTGGAGGCCCGCAAAAATTTCCGGATATGGATATTACAAGCCCATGGGAACGAGAAGAAATTATTGAATTATAAAAAAGGTAGATCGTGAAGTTATTTTCAAAATATTTAAGAAGTGTAGACAAATCTTATAAAAAACCTCAAAAAGTTAAAATTCGTAGATATCAATCTGTCTATGGAATCCTCGGTGTGATCCTTTTTGTTTTTTTATGGACAGTTATAGGTAGAATGATATTAAGCGGCCCGGACTTTAAACAATTCGACGGCTTCTTGCCGTTGCCTTCCGTTAAGGCTCTTTTTTCCTTAATGGCAACTAAATTTTTCTGGGATTCGGTGTTTTCCAGCGTTCTACGCATCGTAACGGGCATAATCTTAGCAACAATTATTGGAATACCATTTGGTTTTTTAATTGGTTTTTATAAAACTTTTAAAGAGTTAACACACATTCCCGTTCAATTTCTACGTATGATAAGTCCATTAGCCTGGATGCCGATTGCAATAATATTATTGCCAAGTTTTGAGTATGCTATTCTTTTTCTTATTACTATCGCAACAGTATGGCCAATACTGTTAAACGCAACCCAGGGTGTTTTAAATATCCCGCCCGAATGGATAAAAATGGCTCAAAATCAAGGAGCAAATGACTATCAACTTTTATTTAAAGTTATTTTACCTGCATCTATTCCATATATACTCACCGGCTTTCGTATGGCAATCGGAGTAGCATGGATTGTGCTTGTGCCCGCAGAACTTTTAGGCATTTCAAGTGGGCTTGGATATCTTATAAATGATGCAAGAGACACAATGGAATATGACAGGCTTATGGCAATAGTAATAGCTATCGGGATGTTAGGCTTTTTGCTTGACGGTCTGTGTCAATTGATTCAGAAAAGAATTGATTGGTCGGGCGAATGAGCAAAGACTCCCCGCATCTTCTTCTGATCAATCCGTGGATTGATGATTTTGCGGCATACGACTTCTGGGCAAAACCGATCGGGCTCCTCGCCATTGGCGGCGTATTAAGGACCCACGGATATAAAATAACATATATCGATGCACTTGACCGATTCTTTCCGCACTCCTCAAAGTCCGCCGGCAATAAAACGTCAAAGCGCTTTGAACGCGGGCCGTATTTTAAAACCCCTCTTTCCAGGCCCGCGAAACTGAAAGACGTTCCGAGAAACTACAGCAGGTATGGAATACCGGAAGATCTGTTCAGAGAATTAACAAGAAAAATCCCGAGGCCGGACGCCGTACTGGTCACCTCCATCATGACCTACTGGTATCCGGGGGTCTTTGCAATAATTAAAACAGTAAAGGAAATCTTTCCGGAGACCCCTGTTATTTTAGGGGGCGTCTATGCCACCCTTTGCCACGAACACGCCGTCCGCTACTCGGGCGCGGACCATGTTGTTTCAGGTCCGGGAGAGGAGGCGTCCCTCAATCTCTTGAACCGATTAACAGGATATTCTCCAGCGCAAGGGTTCTCCCTTGACAATCTCGATACCCTTCCCTATCCGGCCTTTGATCTGCAAAGGCATGTCAACTATGCCCCCATCCTTACCTCAAGAGGATGCCCTTTCCGATGCGCTTACTGCGCTTCCGGATACCTGAATCCCAAGATAACGCGAAGAGAACCGGAAGGGGTTGTCGAAGAGATAGTATACTGGCACAAGAAATACGGGATACGCGACTTTCCATTCTATGATGATGCCCTGCTGATCGACGCCGAATCCCATATTGTTCCGATACTGGAAGGAATTATCAGGCGCGGAATCAATGTGCGGTTCCACACGCCAAACGCCCTTCACGTCAGAGAAATCTCAAAAGGACTTGCCCGGATTCTCTATCGCGCGGGCTTTAAAACCATTCGTCTCGGCCTTGAGACGGCGATCTTCAGCAACCGGGAAAACCTCGACAATAAGGTGGCGTACGGAGAATTTGAGCAAGCGGCACATAATCTCAAGGAAGGAGGATTTTCCCCTGAACAAATCGGGGCATATCTCCTATTCGGGCTTCCGGGGCAGAGCTTGTCCGATCTTGAAATTTCTATTGAAATCGTAAAGCGCTCCGGGATCAGACCTGTTCTTACCGAATATTCCCCTATTCCGCACACCCCCCTCTGGAAAAAGGCCGTCAAGGCTTCGCGCTACGATCTGGAATCAGATCCCATCTTTCATAACAATTCTCTCTTCCCCTGCCGGCAAGAAGGGTTCTCATGGGAAACAATCG
>JAUVFC010000208.1 GCA_030594505.1 Desulfobacterales bacterium | reverse complement strand
TTAACCTCTACCGTGGTATGTGGCGTTATACCAGCATAGTTGATCTCCTTAATGTGATCAAGGCGGTAGCGGTTAGTTCTTTAATTATTATTACACTGATTCTCATGTTTAGCAAATTCCATGGGTTTTCGCGGTCCGTATTTATCATTGACGCTGTTTTCTCCTTGATATTAATAGCCGGAATCAGGCTTGTCATCCGGCTCCTTTTATCTGCTACTACTCCCTTTCCTTTTAGTAAAAATGGTTTCAATAATGAGGGGCATAAAAAATTGATCATAATCGGCGCCGGCGACGCAGGAGAAAAGGTGGTCCGTGAGATTCATGATAATCCAATGATGAAATACAGGGTAGCCGGCTTTGTTGATGACGACAAAAACAAGGTTGGCAAACATATCCACGGAATAAAGGTTCGCGGCAGGGTTGACGATCTCAAAGAGGTTGTGAGAGACAAAGGCGTGGACGAAATTTTGATAGCGGCGCCGTCTGCAGTGGGAAAAGAGATGCGGCGCATTGTGGAGCTCTGCGATTCTACAAAGATTCCTTATAAGACACTGCCGGGGATGGGGGAGATAATCGACGGCAGGGTCAGTATTAAGACAATTCGAGACATTTCATATAAGGACCTTCTCGGAAGGCCTCCTGTTCGGTTGGAAAATGACAAGATCTCGGAATTCCTGAAAGACAAGTGTGTGCTGGTTACGGGAGCGGGCGGTTCGATCGGTTCTGAACTGTGCCGGCAGATCTGCAAGTATGGGCCGTCCTTCGTAGTTTTGTTCGATGCGAGCGAAAGCAATCTCTATTCGATCCAGATGGAACTCAAGCATGTAATCACCTATGTAAAATATCGGGCCGTACTCGGTCGGATACAGGACAAGAGCCTGGTTGACGGGGTCTTCCGAAAATACAAGCCGGATGTAGTATTTCACGCGGCCGCCTACAAGCATGTTCCCCTGGTGGAAAGAAATCCGTGGGAGGCGGTATACTCTAATATTATCGGGACCAATACCCTCGTCAAAACGGCTGTTGCCCACAAGGTCGGCCATTTTGTCCTTGTTTCCACGGATAAAGCGGTGAGGCCGACCAATATAATGGGGGCGTCAAAGCGGGTCACTGAAAAGATTGTGCAGGTTCATTCGTCCGGCTTAACTAAGTTCATGGCGGTGCGTTTCGGGAATGTGACCGGTTCTTCAGGGTCGGTCATCCCACTTTTTCGCCATCAAATCGAAAGGGGCGGTCCAGTGACTGTTACGCATCCGGAGATAACCCGGTTTTTTATGACCATGGATGAGGCCGCGCAGCTTATACTTCAGGCAATTACCATGGGACAGGGCGGTGAGATTTTCATCCTTGAAATGGGGACCCCGGTCAGGATAATGGATATGGCCAGAGATTTGATCCGTCTTTCCGGCAAAGAACCCGATACGGATGTTGAGATAAAATTTACAGGTCTCAGGCCGGGCGAAAAGCTTTACGAGGAGTTGATTACAGAGGGAGAAGGGATTGTAAAAACCGGGCATGAGAAGATTCTTGTATTGCGGAATGGGATTCCAGGGGGGGAGCCAAATTCGTTAAATGATCTTGATGAAAAAATAAAGGAGTTGGCAGCGCTGGCGGATGCGCACGACGCAAAAGGTGTCAAACTCAAGTTGCAGGAGATTGTGCCTGAGTATACGATATCGGATAATGAAGCAGTGTTGTGATTAAGGAGTAGGGAGTAGACTTTATATCTGATAGTAATGGACAACATCGATATTCTATGGTATATATGCCCACACTCAAAAAAGAGGGGCTTTTAATAAAGGAGTTAATAAGGAGGAGGATAATGAAAAAAACGGCGAGATTAGTGAGTTTATGTTTGGTCACTGCGTTAGTTTTTGCACTACTCCCCGCATTGGTCCAGGCTGAAGAGCAAGCGATAGAAAAGATAAATATCAACCAGGCGTCTGTTGAGGAACTCACCCAGTTGCGAGGGATAGGTCCTGCATACGCGGAGCGAATTATCGAGTACCGCGAATCAAATGGCCCTTTTGAAAGGCCGGAGGGTATCATGAATGTGCGCGGTATCGGGCAGAAAACATGGACGGCGAACAAGGATCGTATTACAATAAAATAATCTGTGAACAAGCCCCTCTTTTAATTTTTAACGAGATTAAGCATTGTCTAATACGGCGGCAAAAAACCGGTTAAAAGCATTGATATAAGCCCGTGCGCTTGCTTCTAACACGTCAGAGCTTGTACCCCTGCCGGAGTATACGCGGCTATTTATTTTGACCTTTAACGATGCCTCGCCAAGAGCGTCTTTTCCTGTAGTGAGCGCTTCGACTTTGTAGTCGACGAGTTTGGCGGAATGACCTGTCAGCCGGTCTACACAGTTGAAAATAGCATCCACAGGCCCATTCCCGATACTGGCATCCCTGATTTTATTTTTCCCCTTTTTTAGAGTAACAGATGCAAGCGGGAGCGCTCTGTCTCCACTCATTACCTGCAACGACACAAAGGTGTAGGTCTCAGGGACCTTGCTCAATTCTATCTCAACGATTGATCTCAGGTCTTCTTCCTGTATCTCCTTTTTGCGATCAGCAACCCTCAAAAACCGCTTGTATATGTTTTCGAACCTCTGATCGGAAATCTCATAATCCATATCCTTTAGTTTATGCCGAAGGGCGGCCCGGCCTGACCGGGCGGTCAGTACCAGTATGTGTTCTTTCAAGCCTATGTCTTCCGGACTCATAATTTCATAGGTGGAGCGGTCTTTCAGGATACCGTCCTGGTGTACCCCGGAAGAATGGGCAAAGGCATTTGAGCCTACGATTGCTTTATTGGGCTGCACAGGGATGTTCATCATTCGGCTTATTAAACGGCTTGTCGCGGCGATCTCTTTTGTGACAATGCCGGTTTCGACATTAAACGCGCGGCGTTTTGTTCTCAGCGTCATAACGATCTCTTCCAGCGCTGCGTTGCCGGCCCGTTCACCGATTCCGTTGACAGTACATTCTATCTGATCCGCTCCGTTCAAAACAGCAGCCAGAGAGTTGGCGGTGGCAAGCCCAAGGTCATTGTGGCAGTGAACACTTAATACGATGTTGTCCGTGGCAGGGACCCTTTCTTTGATGCGACGGATCAGGTCCCCGAATTCTTCCGGGATGGCATATCCAACGGTATCCGGGATATTCACCACTGTGGCGCCGGCCGCAATCACCGCTTCAATGGTCCGGCAGAGATGATCAAAATCGCTCCGGGAAGCATCTTCGGTGGAATATTCTACCTCCGGACACAGCTTTTTGGCATATCGGACGGCATCTACCGCCATCTCGATATTTTTCTCGCGATCTGTACGGAGCTTTTTGGCCATGTGAATATCCGAAGCCCCCAGGAATACATGGATCCTCGGTGATTCGGCTTCGCGAATAGACTCCCACAGCACATCAATATCTTTTTGAACTGCCCGGGCAAGTCCGGTTATGGTCGGTTTACGGACTGCAAGGGCCACTTGCCGCACTGCTTCCGCATCTCCGGGGGAGGAAATCGGGAATCCCGCCTCTATAACATCTACCCCCAATTTTTCAAGCTGCCGGGCCACAGTCAGCTTTTGTTCCATATTTAATTTTGCGCCGGGGACCTGTTCTCCGTCCCGCAGTGTTGTATCAAAGATTAAGATTTTGCGTGCCACGCTTTACGCCTCCT
>JAUVFC010000062.1 GCA_030594505.1 Desulfobacterales bacterium | reverse complement strand
CGCTCTTTTTCTTCCTCGGGCAAAACGATTTCGCCGGTGATCCTCGCCTGATCTTCCTTGCGATACAGAAAGGCCATGAGCAAACCGGTTATGATAGCAAAAAGGATGGCGCCGATGGCTCGGGCAAGACCGAGTTTCCATCCGAGAACACGGGCCGTCAGAATGATCGCCAGCACATTGATGGCCGGACCGGAATAGAGAAACGCGGTGGCCGGGCCGATTCCCGCCCCTCGACTGTAGATACCGGCAAAAAGGGGCAATACGGTGCAGGAACAGACCGCCAAAATAGACCCTGAGACCGACGCCACTGTATAGGAGAGAAGCTTGTTGGCCTTTGCTCCAAAGTATTTCAGCACCGCAGCCTGCGAGATAAAGCAGGCAATCGCCCCTGCGATAAAAAACGCGGGGATCAGACAGGCCAGTACATGCTCCCGCGCGTATTCCTGGAGCATGTAGAAGCCTTCCATGAGTGCTGTGCCAACACGCGCTGAACTAAATGGCGTGTAGTATGCGGCAATAAAGACAAGGAAAATGATGATAAATTTTGTGCGTTCTTTCATATTCTGGTTGCTGGTTATTCGTTACTTGTTAATGGCTTCAGGTTTCTGGTTGCTCGTTACCGGCTTGTGCGCTGCCTACTCCTTACTGCCTGCTGCATATTCCATAAGCAGCTATGAGCCATGATCTTTCTTGCGGCAGATGTCCAGCCTGTTGGTTGTGTATGTCTTCTCCCTGTCAGCAACAACCTGGGGGTCGTTATCAAGAATGCCGGTCAGATATTTTACAATGGGCTCAGCGTAAATATTGTGGGAGTCTCCGGCAATTTTGTGATTCACCCACAAACCTTCCTTGGCGCCGGTAATAAGACCGGCATCTTCCAGTAATTGCAGATGCTTGGATACCGTGGACTGCGCCATTCCCAGAATGGCCTGTACCTCACAGACACACATCTCTTTGTGTTGGAGCATCTTAAATATTCTGACACGTGTCCTATCAGAAAGGGCCTTGGTGATCTTTAAAAAATCTCTCATCATACCTATATCGTGATATAACGATATGGGTATGATGTCAAGAAGATTTTCAGGGCCCTCTTTAAAAAGATAGCTGTTAGTCGGGACTTCAAGGAATTAGGTGGTTCCGGAGAACAGCCTGTTTACACAGGCTGCCAGGAGGCATCTTTTTAAAGATACCTCCTGGTGGTTCTTTGAGGCCAGGGCGCGCAGTTGTTTGGGCAACAACCCGCTGGTAATCAACGGCGGGTCCCTACGTAATCCTCCAGCCGGGTCAGGTCATTCATTACGATCCATTCCTCGGCGCCGGCGTCTATTACTCTTTTTTCCCACCAGTTCAATCGGTTGAGATAGAGCCTTGGATCGATATTGTCCGAACGGAGTTTTGTGACATTGAGCGCCACCACACTGATTCCTTTCATATCGATGGGGAAACTACGTATTGTTTTCTTGTCTAAATCTTCCTTCATATCAGAGAAGATCAGGACGGTCTTGTGCTTGCATCCGGTTTCGTTCAGATATGAAGTCGCCTGAATCAAGGCCCCTGTGATATCCGTATAAGAACTTGACTCCTTTTTCGAAGCGAATTCTTGCATGGCATCACAAATCATTTTCTTTTGGGCGTTTCTCTTGGAAGGCCGCGAATCAAAGGTCGCTCCGGCAATGATTAACTTTTCACTAAAACTGCGGCTATTGATCCCGGCCACCATGATGCTATCGCCTGCCTCCAATCCGCTCAGGAGATAATTCACGACTGTTGCCGCCTTTCCAACCTCTTCTGCGTAAGTGCCCGAGACATCTATCAACATAAAGATGGCACGGGCGTGACTTTTACTGTCGGTGCAGTTAGGCACGCAAAAGAGCGCCGCAATAATCACAACATTTATGATCGCCTTTCTCATATCGCTTCTCCTTTCATTGGTTCCGGATGTGCCTCCCTGGAAGAAGGCGATGACTGATTTCCCTTAGCAGACTTAATTGTGTTTTCCACCCAGAGCGGGAAGAAGATATACACATCATAGAGACCGATCAGGAAAGAACCCAGGCTATTTATCACATTGGCCAGAACACGCTGCAAAAGCGCCGCACACTTGATGGCCAACACCATGACATCCCCCACAACTACTCTGGAAGACCGTATAAAGACTTCCAGAGGAATGGCGATCATTGCCAGTATCCACGGAAGAATAAAGCCGAGCATCATCTGGCCGATAGTCGGAATCATGCTGTCGGCCAAAGGCATGGCATCCATGGAAGCGCCCGCAAGGGCTTGTTTGAGGGCGGCATTGTCCGCTACAATATGGTCACGCAGAAGGGCCAGAGAGGACTCCACAACAGCCAGAAACAACAACCCACTTCCGGCTATAAGCATCAACAGACGCCGCCTCCGGTCTTTCAAGTAACCGATAACAGGAAACAGATGAGTGATTCCCAGCGATTCCATAAGAAATAATCCGGTAGCCGCCTCCATTAAGACCAATACCAATGCGGATAAGTCTGCTATGCGCATACCTGCGACATAGTTGGCCCCTCCTACCATCTCGGACATTGGGACCGCAATCAGGTTAAAATTGATGAACGCCCCGCCGCAGGCCACTATCAATACCAGGAGAGAGGTCAGGAACTGATTTAAAAAAGATGAGGCTAACACTCGCTCTGTCTGATTATCGTTCTTTCGGATATTTTCATAGGTTGTCATATATCCGTCGATCTTTCTCGAACTTGCCTTAACGCCGGTGATCATTTTCTCAACACGTTTGAGGGTCTTGGTGAGGCTGCGCCAGAACGGCATCAGTGTCGTCAGAATCTTGTGGCGCTCCGCGCTTGATTTTATGTATGCTTTTTCCGCTTTTTTTTGGGATGCTGTAATGGTCTTATGGATCTCTCCCAACACCTTCGCAACCATTGAATCTTGAGACGGCTTAGCGCCGGCGATAGCCGTTACGGCTTCGGCCCACTCCGGAAGAGGCGGAGGGGCCTCGCCACACTCCTGATAATCTGCATTGATTCTTGCGATCTGGTCGCTCAGTTTCCGGTGAAGTTCGGGATAATTTGCCAGGTCCTGTGTCGCAATCGATTCGATGCGACTAAATTCCCGCTCGATTTGATGTTCTGTTTCCTGAGCGCCCAGCTCAGCGATAACGCCCTGGTTTCGTTTTCTCAAAGCTTCAGCCGATTTCATAGTCCATTTGGCCGCAAACCTCAAGCAGTTACTCACAATACGCGCTGTGGCGCGTATTGCCCGGCAGACAGGGTGGCGTGCAGTGTAGAAGAAAAAGACAGTTGCAATATAGAGGACCATGAGAGATAAAAGCTGATTGTCCGGCCAAAGATAGAAGAATTTTAAACCGTCCATTATTTTTCCTCCTTGATAAGTTTTTCAAATGTTCGCGGCAAGATCCACAAGAAGACTCGCAAAGTTCATGCCAAATGTCCCGATGTCGTAGAGATGTTGAACAAAAACATGTCCTGTAAAAACAGCAAACATAAGAGGCAGTTATAGATTTATGAAAACAACAGCCTGTTTTTTTCGTTTCCAGGAGCGCTCAAAAAGACTAAAACCGGACGAAGTGTATGGTTTTTTATAAATTTTCCGATCAATTCATTGGACCAAAGGGACTCCAAAGAGACTTTTGCCGGGTCAGCGATTTTATTGTGTTATATCTTCTTCAATAAAGCTTTCTTTTTTACTGGCAGGTCCCTTTTCAGAGGGAGGAGACGCAGTGGTGTCGGTAGATCGGATCCGACTTTTCAGCAGTCGAAGTTCCAGTTCAAGGAACTGAACTTTGTCATTTAATTGTTTCTGTTCCTTATAATGTTTATCTAAACTTTTCATGTCCGCCTTTGTTTTAGACAGATTCCGGATAGCTGATTCCTGTTTTTTTAGACGCTTCTTCAGGAGGTTTAGAGTTTTGTCCAGCTTCTTGAGAGCCTTTTGTCGTTTTTTTACATTACCCCGTACAGCGTCAAGGGATTTAGCGATTCCGCTTAATTCTTTCTTTACGATTCCGCGCACAGCCTTTTTATCGGGTTTTGTCTTTTTCAGATCTTGCAGAGTGGCGGCTTGCTTTTTTATATCCTTTCGGATCCTGTTTAATGTTCGGTTAAAGACCGCGATCCTGTCCATCAGTGATTTTTTGGATTCCGACGTCTGCTCTGAAAAAAATGTTTTTAACTCTTCTATGTCTTGCGAAATAACGGCCACGTTCTTTAGCGTTGCGTTATGCTTTTCGCGTATCTTATAATCCATTGCAAAATAGCTGAACACCAGCCCGACGATGAGCACAATCGGGAGAATAACAGACAGGAACGTGAGACGGAAGTTCATTTTATCCAGCAGGTTATCCTGAAATTCCTCTTGGGCAAAATTATCCAAAGGGGGATCTTTTATGGGTTTTGGTTCTTTGAGCGCCATGTTGTTTTAACCTTTCTTGTCGGATAACTATTGATGACTTTTTTACGAGACCATCAACCAATACTAATCAATATAAGAAAAAGCCTTTTGTGTGTCAATTCCAGAACAGCAATTCTCGCAACCCGCAACCCGACAACAGGCATATTTACATACCCCTCTTTTTTTGATACCTTCCTCACGAAATGAAACCGAATATCCGGTCCATAATGGGCTCTAAAGGGCTTCTTTCAAAGCACCTTGACTCATACGAAGTGCGCCATGAGCAGATCGCCATGGCAGAGGCGGTAGCTCGTTCGATTGAAAACGAACGTCACTTAGTGGTGGAAGCGGGCACTGGCGTGGGCAAGAGCCTTGCTTATCTGATTCCCTTTATCGCATGGACAAAAAATGAGCAAAAAAAAGCACTTGTCTCTACCTATACCAAGACGCTGCAGGAACAATTGGTCCGAAAGGACCTCCCTTTTTTGGAAAAGGCGCTTGGAATCGATTTTCAGTACTCCCTTTTTATGGGGAGCGAGAACTATTTGTGTCTAAGGAGGCTTTATCGGTCGACAAACGCGGGGCTCTTTGACAGCAAGGAACATCTCCGTACATTGGACCGTGTCCTCAAATGGTCGGTTACCGCGAAACAGGGGATACGGTCTGAACTCGATTTTGAGGTGCTGCCCGGCATGTGGCATGAACTTTGCCGGCAGACAGAACTTTGCATGGGGAAGAAGTGCACCTATTTTGATCGGTGCTTTTATACTCATGCCCGGAAAAAGGCACAACACGCGCAGATATTAGTGGTCAACCACCATCTCTTTTTTGCGAATATCGCTTCCGGCTATCGCGTACTTCCGAAATATGACGCCATTGTATTTGACGAGGCCCATTTGATCGAGGATGTCGCGACCAACTATTTGGGAAGTGAAGTCTCGAACTTTCGACTGAAGTATCTGACTGACAGGATATACAATCCAAAGACGAAAAAGGGGTTCCTTTCATACGCAAAGATCCCTGAAGCCCTTTCCAGCGAAGTGCAAAATATAATTGAGCGGGTCGATATCGGACAGAGGCAGTTTTTTGGAGATATTCTGATAAAACTGGAGGGGAAACCCGGCACACACAGGATTCTGGCCAAAGACTTTGTGCCCGACACCCTGGCCGATCCTTTAAAGGAGTTTCATCACATCATCGGAAAGCTCCTGGACGAGACCAGGGATGAAGAGGACAGGACCGAACTTGATGCGGCCCGCGTGCGGTGTGTGGAGATCGGAAGCGATCTCGAAATTTTTTTAAGCCAAACCCTTGAAAATCATGTCTACTGGGTGGACATTCAGAAAAGGAGAAAGGGTGGACACCGGGTGGCGGCCAAGATGGTCCCGATAGAGATAGCGCCGATTTTAAAACAGGAGATATTTGATGAGACATCCCGGGTTATCCTGACTTCGGCGACCCTTTCCGCAGGAGGTTCTTTTGAATTTCTTAAAGGACGTATCGGGCTTGAGGAGGGAGACGAACTAAAGGTCGACTCCCCTTTTGATTATCAAAATCATGCGCTGCTCTACAGCATAAGGGATATGCCTGATCCGGGTCTCGAAAATCAGAAGTTTAACGCCAGGGTCCCGGAAATGGTAAAAGAGCTTCTTGCCATTTGCGGGGGGAGGGCCTTTGTCCTTTTTACCAGCTATCATCTACTCAACAGGACATATGATGAACTTAAGGATGTCCTTCCAGGCATGACGCTTCTGAGGCAGGGAGACATGCCCCGTTTTGCCTTGCTTGAAAGGTTTAAACATACTGAAAACCCGGTCCTTTTCGGCAAGTCGAGTTTCTGGCTGGGGATCGATGTGCCGGGAAAGGCCCTTGAATGTGTGGTGATCACCAAGCTCCCTTTTGCCGTGCCGGACGACCCGATTACACAGGCAAAACTGGAACAGATTCGAAAAGCGAACAAAAATCCTTTTATGACGTATCAGGTGCCGCAGGCGGTCATCCTTTTCAAACAGGGTTTCGGACGACTGATCCGAACCCAAAAGGATACCGGAATGGTCGCTGTCTTAGACCCTCGAATTCACACAAAGGGTTACGGCCGTTTTTTTATGCAAGCGCTTCCGCCCTGTTCACGCACCGGGGCCCTGGATACGGTAAGAGAGTTCTTTGAACGGATCAATAAAAAGTAATGTCCGTTGCTTGTTGTCCGTTGGGCAACTTATAAAATGAAGAACGCCCCCTAACGTCCACTCCACCCCTTCTTGCTATAAAAAATTTGAGAGAGCCGCACGGAGTTAAAATGTTGGACCGCTTTTTCATATCCGGCCCGTGTCCCGATATCCCAGCGCTGCCCGGGAGAGGGAGACGACTCCCGAGCTTGACAACAACTCTGTTGCTTTTCTTAGGTGGCAATTTATACGAAATCATTGTATCATTAGATACTTGCTGAAAAAACATTCTCAAAAAGGGAAAAATCATGTCATTAGTGACTGCGGACAATTTAGAAAAGACCTACCAGGCCGGTGAGGTTACGGTTAAGGCCATTCGCGGTGTAAATTTCAGCATTGAGCCGGCATCATTTGTTGCATTTGTCGGGCCCTCCGGCAGCGGTAAAAGCACGCTGCTCAACATGATTGGCTGCCTTGATCCGCCGACAAGCGGCTCTTTACACGTTGCCGGCCAGGATATTACCCGCATGGATCGCCGGCAGGCAGCCCGCTTCAGAGGCGAACATATCGGTTTTGTGTTCCAGGACTTTAACCTTATTCCGGTCTTGACCGTCTTTGAAAATGTGGAATATCCTTTGCTTATGGTACAAAACTGGCCCGCGCCGGAGCGCAAAAAACAGGTGAAGGATCTGCTCGATGCCGTTGGAATGGGGGATCAGGGCGACAAATATCCAAACCAGATATCGGGCGGTCAAAAGCAACGGGTAGCGGTTGCCCGTGCCTTGGTAACTAACGCCAAACTGGTACTGGCCGACGAACCGACCGCAAACCTTGACGGGGAAACGGCAAACCGGATTATCAATCTTATGAAAAAGATGCGCGATGAATTTGACTCCACCTTTATTTTTTCCACCCATGACCCCAAGGTGATGAAGAACGCGGAAACAATTTTTACCCTTGAAGACGGTAAGCTTCTACAAAGGCAAAACCACAACGGAGGGTCTCATGCTTAATGTCATCAAAATTGCCGCCCGCAATCTTCGTCGGTATCAGCGGCGTACGGTACTGACGTCGGCGCTTATTACTCTGGGTGTAGTGGCGGTACTGCTTTTTATTTCCGTAACAGGATCGTTTAAGAACATGATGGTCGGCCAGATCACAGACTCCATGATAGGCCATTTGCAGATTCACCTCAGAGGTTATCTGGCATCCATTGACAACCTTCCGCTCAATCTTAACCTGAACGAACGCCAGGTTGCAAAGATAGAAAAGGTTTTAAGCGGTGTGGCTGCGGTTGAATCTTACTCTATGAGGATCAAGCTTGGGGCCATGTTCAGCAATTTTACCGAAACCACTAACATCAGGCTCAATGCAGTCATCCCTGAGCAAGAGGTCAAAACAGTTCCCCTGCTTTCCGATCGTATCATTCAAGGACAAAAGAAAGATATTTTACTCCGGAAAGGAGAAATCATCGTACCCGAACTGATTGCCAAAGGCATGAAAGTGAAGGTGGGCGATACTGTTGTTCTGGTTGCAAATAACAAGGACGGATCGGTCAATGGAAAAACTTTCGTGGTCAGCGGTATCCTTGAAGGTATTACCGGCCCTGGCGGCAGGGATGGGGTTATTCATTTGGATGACGCCAGGGAGTTGCTGCGCATCACCGGAGTTGAAATCGGCGAGATAGCGGTCCGCCTGAAAAACATGGATGATCTCCCCCGGGTTTTTCCGAGGCTCAAGGAAGAGCTTGCATCCCTCCGGAATGAACAGGACAAGCCGGCACTTGAAGTGCACACATGGGAAAACCTGTCACCATTTTACAATATCGCAAAAATGATTGACCTCATGACCTTCTTCGTTAAAGTCATGCTTGTGGCCATTGTTCTGGTCAGCATAATGAATGTGATGATCATGGCTGTATATGAGCGGATCAATGAAATCGGCACTATTTCTGCTATTGGCACATTACCCGGTAGGATCATGGCCCTGTTCGTGACCGAGGGCTTTCTGCTTGGCGTGCTTGGAACAGCTGTCGGAACTGTTATCAGTCTGATAAGCATT
>JAUVFC010000039.1 GCA_030594505.1 Desulfobacterales bacterium | reverse complement strand
GAATTGAAAGTAAATTGGGGAATTTGGGAATTTAGGAATGCCGAATTGAAGGATGTTTGCCTTTTTAATCCCATAATCCCTAAATCCCTAAATGTCTAAATTCGGCATTGGAGCGGAGCGACATAACAAAATGTATATCGTAATGATCACCCCGGAGTGCGCGCCGGTTGCAAAGGTTGGCGGTATGGGAGATGTTGTTCAGGGGCTCTCCCGTGAACTTCAGTTGCGGGGAAATGATGTGGAGATCATTCTCCCCAAATATGACTGCATGCGGTATGATCGAATCTGTGGGTTGGAGAAGTCATATTGTGATCTCCGGGTCCCTTACCATGATCAGTGGTTTCACTGCGACGTATATTTTGGCTTTGTAGACGGTCTGAAATGCTTTTTTATTGAGGACCATTCTTACAAGAACTTTTTCAACCGTGGTCTGTTTTACGGACATCGTGACGATCCGGAGCGGTTTGCGTTCTTTTGTAGGGCCGCACTGGAGTTCATGCTAAAGGCGAATAAACACCCTGAGGTTATCCACTGCCATGACTGGCAGACAGGGCTGGTCCCGGTACTACTGTATGAGACATATAATCATTTAGGGATGACCCATCCCAGGGTCTGCTATACCTTGCACAACTTGAGACACCAGGGGGTGACGGGCGAACATATTCTTCGGCAGGTCGGCCTTAATCCTGGACACTACATGAACCAGGAAAGACTACAGGACAACTTCAACCACGGCGCCGTAAACCTGATGAAAGGTGGAATTGTCTACTCCAACTTTGCCACGACGGTTTCTCCCAAGTATGCCGATGAGATAAAATATTCGGATCTCGGTTGCGGACTCCAACATACCCTTTATGTGCACGGCCTGAAATTTGGGGGGGTCATGAACGGTGTTGATTATGATGTATGGAATCCTGCAATCGATCCACATATGGCATGTCAATACACGACCGACACCATAGACGATAAGTATAAGAATAAGGAGGCGCTTCGTCACAGGTTCTTTTTGGGAGACGGACTGAAACCGATCGTCGCTGTTATAAGTCGCCTGGATGATCAAAAAGGGGTTGGATTGATACGACATGCGATCTTTTACTCCCTTGCAAACGGATGCCAGTTTGTCTTGTTGGGATCGAGTCCCAACGGAGACATCAATAATGATTTTTGGGGGCTCAAACATTTCTTGAATGATAATCCGGACTGCCACCTTGAAATCGGATACAGCGAAGAGTTGGCCCATATGATCTATGGAGGCGCAGACATGATCGTTGTCCCAAGCGCTTATGAACCATGCGGTCTGACTCAGATGATTGCCATGAAGTATGGAACCGTCCCCATTGTTCGAAATACCGGCGGATTGGCAAGCACTGTCTTTGATGCGGATTATGCTTGGAAGCCTTATCATGAGCGTAACGGTTATGTGTTTAATGACTTTAATGATGAGGGGCTGGAATCTGCTTTGCACCGGGCTATCGGTATGTGGTACAGCCATCCTCAATATTTTCGAGATCTGATGGTCAATGGGATGCGATACGATTATTCCTGGAATTATCCCGGAGGGCATTATTTGAATATTTACAATTACATCAGTGAATGAGCGGAGAGCATAGAGCGGAGAGCTGAGAGCGAAGAGCGGAGAGTAAAAAAGGATAACACTCTATGCTCTACGCTAAAAAAGGAGGGAAAATAGTATGGTCGACGGGTTGGATATTATTGTCGTTGATGATGATCCGGCGGTATGCGAAGTGATTGCAGAAATTATTAAAAGGTTCTATACATGGGGTGACGTATTTGCGTTTACTGATGCCGATGAGGCTACGGCATATTGCCGGAATAGCGACAGCGGAGTTGCAATTTTCGTACTAGATGTATTTCTGGGCGGGAAAAGTGGATTTTTCTTTCTTGATACCATTGCGGACAAATTCCCCATGGCTCATGATGACACGATCATCATTACCGGCAATGCCAGCGATGATGTGGTGAACATGTGCGTGGCTTCGGACATTACCTATTTATTAGAAAAGCCGATCAAACCTTATGCATTACAACTTGCGATCAGAGCGATCGTGACAAAATACCTGAAATTTGCCAAAAGAGTACTCCGAGATCCGGCATTTGCCGAAAGTGTGGCAAGATTTTAATTTATATTGAGAGAAAAGAGCGTCTTTTTATTTAGCTTTTTTAGATGACCGTTTGGGGCTCTTTTTCTTGGATCGGGTACGAACGCCTTTTTTTGTTGTGCCTGCTTTACGTTTTTTTGTTGTACCTGCTTTACGTTTTTTTGTTGTGCCTGCTTTACGTTTTTTTGTTGTACTTGCTTTAGAGCTTTCTTTTTTTGCGATTTTTTGGGCCAGTTCTTCAGGCAGGGATTGCTGATGTTTACAACCCGATTTTGGACAGTTAAGAGAGATTATTCCCTTTGCGTTTTTCTTTTCCGTCAGGAAAGGATGTCCACACGCCGGACAGGGTATGGCATACGGCTGCGACCATGCGATGAATTCGCATTCTTTGTCTGAGCATACATAAAATCTTTTCCCGATTTTGCTGCGTCTGCTCAACACCTTCCCCATGGTGCATACAGGACAATCCATGTCCAGAGTCTGTTTTTCTTCGTACGGTTCGGTATGACGGCATTGGGGATAACCGGTGCAGGCCCAAAACAATCCAAACCTGCCGCGCTTTAATTGCATGGCCATGCCACATTCCGCACAAGTCCTTTTCTCGGCCTCAATCCGGTCCTTTGCATCTTCGGCCTTTTTGGTAAAACGACATTCCGGAAAAGCAGAGCAACCATAAAACGGGCCGAATCGTCCAAATTTGAGATTCAGTTCTGATCCGCATTCGGGGCATTTTTGAGGCTCTTCTGCAACAGCTTCTTTTTCTTCCAGTGGTTCTTCCAGGGGTTCTTCCTCGACACCGGTTTCGTCAGGTCTTGCGATCACGGTCGGAGCAGGAGTTTGAGGAGCAACTTCTTCGGGCGCCTCCGGAGCCTTGGATTTAACTAAGACTCTGCCATGCATCGTCAGGGTTTGGTTGAATTGTTCTATCGACCACATTAAGTCCTTGCGCCCGGAAATGGCCTCGTCCATTGTCTGAACTATGTAAGCAATCAAGTTTAATCCGCTCATCTTTGGAAAGGCACGGTCGAGCCCTGTCGTTATTTTTGTGGAATTTTCCAATGGTCTCAAATTTCCTTCTTCTGATATTTCCAGGTACCCTTTTTGTAACATATTTTTCAAAATGGTTATGGCATTATCATTCATGTCAAATCCCATTTCAGCCATATCAGAAAAGAGGGTTTCCATCGTATAATATTCGGGAGCAATCCCACTTGTTTGTTGAGGAATAACTTTTGTGGATTTAAATTTTAATCCTTCTTTTAGATCTACCAAAGGAGAGGGGGTTAACAAATTTTTTTCAAGCGTTCCCTGATACACTTCCATGTATCCTTTCACTTTGATTACATCCGCTTCAGCGGTAAATGTACATCCGCCATCTTCCTGAAAAGTTACCTCTATTTTTTCACCTTCTGCCGGTATCATTTGACTGGCCAATGCTCGAGCGCGTATGAGTTCATAAAGATCCGCCCCCTCTTTCGGAAAGAATCTTCCCGCCTCTTCCGGGGAAAGATCAGGGATGAGCGGAATAATGGGTATCTGATCGCTTGAGATAGGGTCATGTCCATGTCCTAATGCTGATTCTCCTTTTATTTTAACAACAGATTGTCGCAGCGATGCTGCGAGATTTTCCGGCAGATCGTTTTCCAGGGTAGAATAAAAAGAGATGAGGCCTTTATGTTGACCGTTTATTTTTGCTCCGTAAAAAAGCTGTTTGATCGATTCCAGAGTCTTCTCAGTATCCATCCCTAACAGTAGATATGCTTCTTGTATGAGGTCGAGCGTGTTAAACGGCTTAGGGGGATAAAAGGTCCGGGGAGTCTGACTAATCGATTTGACCGAAAAAGTGTTTTGCTTCAACATGGAAAGTATGGAATGGACATCTTCCTTGTTTTTTATCAGACCGTTTTCAGTAATACCATGGGCAATCTTCAATTTCGCCGTGATATTACCATTTGGCGCTGTAACCCGGGCTGTAATTTGCCATTTATTTGCCGGAGAAAAGTTTTTTATTTCGTCTTCTCTCTCGGTCAGAAAAAAGATGATAATAATTGTGGCAAGATCAAGGGGAAGCCCCTGGATCCCAATTTTTGTTCCAATGAGTCGTTCAATGTGCTTGATGAGGAAATGGTCGAATATAGTCCTGACTTGACAGGCCAAGGCTTTACCATACTGGATATTATCCGGTGATTTTAAATTCCTTTGAATGTTATCCCTTGTCAGCTCGGTAAGACGAAGTCGTTTTAGTTTATTCTTCCCTTCTGTTTTTGTATTGATAAATTCACTGATCATCCATGACCAGTATTCTCCTCGTTCATTGTTATCAAATGCAAGATATATATCTCTATCCAAAAGAGAAAGGAGGTCGTCAATAAATTTTTGAGAGGATGGGAAGGGTGTAAAAGAAAATTCGACTTTTGTTTTGTCCTTACTGTCCGGCTGTGGTGAAACCTTGATAGGGATTGAATCTACAATAAGTGTTATTAGTTCTTCATTCCATTGATCGTGAATGCTTGCTTCCTTTGATGCAGATTCAACAATAAGCACTGGTTTTGACACGGTAGACTCCTCTATACGGATTCAAGGTTGAAGGTTTTTTAGAAACCGTCAAATTTAGCAAGAATATTTAGATATTATTATCGGTTTAAGAGGAGAAAAAGTTTAAGATTTCACAAAAGATGGTTTCGCAAGAAACCATCAAAAAAGGGGAATAGAATTATAGATAAGGACGTGGCGAGAAAAGAGACCTTTAAAAAACAGACAATTTATTCCAACTCCTCGTCACTAATACTTAATACCGAGACATACTTTTGTTGTATATCTTGGATCTGTTCATTCGTAATCTGCGTAAAGAGTACCCCGACACCCGGCAGGTGGTCTTTTTCACCCCAACGCTGGATCCATCGGGTTTCACATTGGATCGGAGAAGTGTCTTCCAACTCTTTTATCCGTATCCAAAACCTCTCTTTTCTCTTGATCGGATGTAGCGTATTAATAAAGGATCCACGGAGTGATATATCGAGTATGTTGGCACGGATTCCTTTTTCTTCGTTAAATTCATCGCCTTGAAATATTAGGACATTTAAAATCTTACTTGTTCGCCGGTCGATCCGAATTTTAGATGGCGTAAGCTCCTTGCATTTTTTTTCAATAAAGACCCGTAACGCGTCCTCACCCGGCACATTTTGTCCGAGGAAAAGACCGATAACAGAATCAGTCGATGGATTGATACGGAGTCGAATTGTCGGTAATCTTGTGCTAAGCTTGTCTATAAGCTGCTTTTTGGAGTCAGGGGCTCCTATCATCGTTTTAAGATCAATGAGTATCCCCGAATACTTTTTCCTGCGGCACTTTTGGAAAACTTCATCTGGCCCTTGAACACAGTCTACCGCGGCATTAAAGTTTTGAAGCTCTTTTAAATATCGTTCTCTTCCTTCTTCTTGTTTGACAATCAGTATCAAATTCAAGGCGGACATAGGATTGTTCCTTTGTACGAAAATATTTGAGTAATACTTAACTTGCCTTAAGAGATGCTTACGATATACATTTTTTATAATTTAAAACCAGTTAAGTGTCAACTTTTAAAACAATTTGTGGATAAAAGGTTCATAAGAACGGAATCTTTGTTATGACAGTATGTCTGTATTTATGGACACTTTTATCAGCCTCCCCGGGAAAATCCCCGGACAGGAAGGATAGACCGGCAGTCATCGGCATTTCCGTATCATGACTGGAATGATCGAATCTTACATGATTGCTGAATTTCCGGGTGTATTAAATATTTTAACAACTATGAAGGGTTTAATAAAAAATACCCACGGAATCCGATTTTGGAATTGTCTTTCAATCGACAATCCGCAGGTGATGATATGATTTTAAGGTTGCAATTTTTTGAAAAATCCTTATCTTAAGTCGTTATCGTTAGTAAACATGAAAGGAGAATTTTAAGATGGCGGAACAAACAACCAAATCATCATGTGCTGTTGAAGGACAGACATGCAGCCCGGGAGGCGGCGCTGAGGTTGTCCATAGAATGCAGGACAAGATGATCGAAAGTTCTTTAGAACGGATCAAACACAAGTTTATAATCATGAGCGGCAAGGGAGGAGTAGGAAAGAGCAGTATCGCTGCCAATTTAGCCGTTGCGTTTGCCAACGGAGGGCAGAAAGTGGGTCTGATGGATGTCGATCTGCATGGGCCGAGCATACCGAAAATATTGGGTCTCTCCGGACCGGTAGATACAAAAGGGAGGCTTATCGAGCCGAAGCCCTATTCTGTAAATTTAGGGGTCGTTTCCATAGCATCATTAATGCCCGAAGGCGATGATTCGGCCACGATATGGCGTGGCCCGCTCAAGATCGGTGTGATCCGGCAGTTTATTTCGGATGTGATGTGGGAGGACCGCGATTTTCTGCTTATAGATTCACCTCCGGGAACAGGCGACGAGCCGCTTACCGTGGCCCAGACAATCCCGGACGCGCAAGCCATTATTGTGACAACTCCTCAGGAAGTTGCGTTGGCAGACGTTCGCAGGTCGATCAATTTTTGCAAGCAGGTAGATATGAAGGTGTTGGGTCTGATTGAAAACATGGCGCCGTTTCCATGCCCCCATTGCGGAAAAGAGATAGCCCTGTTTAAAAAAGGGGGAGGCAAGGCAACTGCTGAGTTAATGTCTGTTCCTTTCTTGGGGAGTATACCTTTTGATCCGGCCATGGTGATTGCCTGCGACGACGGCACGCCGATCGTCTCCAAGAAGGAGTCCTCCCATATCTTGGAGGCCTTTGATGGGGTGGTGGAAAAAATAAAAGAGAGAATGTGAGCAATCGGGGGACAGAAGTCAGAGAATAGAGAATAGAGGACAGAGATCTGAGTTCATTGGCAGACAAGCAGTCTCTTGAAAATCTAATGGTATTTTCACTCGATTAAGGTTCTGACTTCTGACTTCTGTTTTCTGTCCTCTGTTTTCTGACCTCTGACTTCTGTTCTCTGTTTTCTGACTTCTGACCTCTGGAATCATAAGTTGATGCAAAAGCGAATTTGGAAAATACATCTGTTTCTTCTGTTCGGGATCATCGGGCTGTGCGGCCTTGCTTTGGGTGTTTCCACCACCTTTGCCGGTGTTTCCACCACCTTTGCCGGTGTTTCTCCCAAGGTTATTGAAGATCCTCACATAGAGCGAGTTCTTCCATCAAAAGAAACAGATCTGTGTGTAGCGCTCAAGAACGGTCTTACGGTACTTATCCGGGAAAACCGTTCTTCTGATGTAGTCGCCTGCCAGGTCCTGGTCAGGACAGGATCGATATATGAAGGTGAAAGGATGGGGGGAGGACTCTCCCACTACCTGGAACATGTGGTTTCGGGGGGCACAACATCACGCCATACAGAGGATGAAATCAAACAAAAAATCCAGGCAATGGGAGGGGCGACCAACGCGTATACCTCCTATGATCAGACCGGTTATTATATCAATACCACAAAAGATCACTACAAAGATGCCCTTTCTCTCCTCCTTGAGACCGTGACAGACTGTCAATTCAATGAAACAGAGTACTTGAGGGAGAAGCCTGTCATCCTGCAGGAATTTCAGTTGGGTGAAAACGATCCCGGAAGGACACTCTGGTACCTCTTTATGAAGACCGCATACCGGAAACATCCGGTCCGTATCCCGGTGATCGGTGAAAAAGATATCTTTCTTACAATGGGCAAAGAAGACCTGATAGCCCACTATCGAAGGTGGTACTCCCCTGCCAATTTAGTGGTTACAGTGGTGGGGAATGTGGACAGGGAAGAGATATTAAGCGAGGTTCTTTCCCTGGCAGGGTCGTTGAAAGCAGGGCCTCAGCCCCCTTATTTTATCCCTGATGAACCCGGTCAGTTGTCCGGCCGAAATGTGGAGAAATCCTCCTCTATTGCAAAACTTGCCCGGGTAATGGTGGGGTTCCGGACGATCCCCTTAACCGATCCGGACCTTTATCCCCTGGACGTGTTGGCGGTTATTCTCGGTGACGGCAGAACATCCGAGCTTTACCGGGTGGTGAAAGACGAAAAGCAGTTGGCGCTGAGCATAAGCGCCTCAAGCTGGACGCCAAGTTATGTAGCGGGACAGTTTTTCATATCAATGGATCTTGATTATAAAAATCTGGACAGGGCCATGGAGGCGAACTGGAGGGTTTTGAAAGAGATTCAGAAAAAAGGGGTTGATGCAGGGGCCTTGAACAGGGCCAAGAAAAAGGTGGCGGCCGGTCACATCTTCGGCAATCAGTCTGCGGCAAGGCAGGGACGTCGATTGGCTTCCGACTGGACGGCAACAGGGGACCCGTATTTTAGCGACAGGTATGTAGAACGTATCCAGTCGGTAACAGCGGAAGATTGCCGGCGGGCGGCAAAGAAGTATTTTAAGAAACAAAACATGACCATGGCGGTGTTGAAACCGGCGTCAACCGCTCCACAAGCAAAAACAGAAGTAAGTTCACATAATGAAGAGGGGATAAAGGTAATCAGGAGCAAACTCTCCAATGGGATGACGCTCCTGTTAAAAAGAAATCCTTCGGTTCCGATCGTAACGCTTCAATTTTTCGCAAAAGGGGGGCTTCGTTTTGAACCGGCTGACGCGCCCGGCGTTTCCCGTTTTATGGCGTCCCTGCTGACCAAAGGCACCCGAACCCGCACCAAGCGTGAAATAGCCAAAAGCTTCGAGGATGTGGGGGGCTCCATCTCCTCCGGGTCCGGGAGCAATACGGTCTTTGTAAACGCGTCTGTCTTAAAGGAAGATTTTGACAGGGGACTGGAAGTATTGGCCGATGTAGCAGTTCATCCTTCTTTCCCGGAAGACGAAATCGAAAAACAGCGCAAAGACACCCTGCTCGCGATCAAACGGATCGATGAAAGCTGGGTTGTTGAAATACAGCGCCTTTTTCGAAAACAGTACTATGTAAAACACCCTTACCGGAACGACACCCTGGGGACCATTGATTCGATTCAGGACCTTTCGCGTGAAAAGATCAGGGAATTCTATCGATCAATAGTCATGCCGAACAATGCGGTGTTTGCGGTTTACGGTGACATAGATCCCGCGGAGGTTACAGCAAAGGTCAAAGACGCCTTCCACGGTTTCTTGCAAGGGGAGGCGATAGAACCCATTATTGAGCCTGAAACAGAGAACATCACTGAAGACACAACATTTACGAAGACCAATCAGAAGACATCCGCCGCCATATTCGTAGGATACAATGGGATGACGTTGTATGACGAGGATAGGCCCGTGGCGGATGTAATAGACGCTATTATCTCCGGGATCGGATATCCGAGCGGATGGCTTCATGATGCATTGAGAGGGGGAAAGCAGAGCCTTGTATATTATATCCACGCCTATCCTTCCTATGGAATAGAAGCGGGATACTTCGGATCTATGGCCCAGACTACTCTCTCCAACTATGATACCGTGCTTGCCGCCATAAAGGAAAAGTTTGAGCTGATTCAAAAAGAAAGAGTGGACGAGGAGGCGCTTGAGCGGGCCAGGTCAATGTGTATCACCATGCATAGGATGTCTCTGGAGACAAACGGCGCGCAGGCGCACAGCGCCGCCGTTAATGAACTGTTGGGGCTCGGGTATGAATACGATCGGCGCTATCCGGATATGATACGCAGTGTCACGGCCGATGATGTCCGGCGTGTGGCGAAAAGGTTGTTCAGGCATTCCCTTACGGTGACGACAAAGCCGGAGAAACAAGTGCCGAGTAACGAGTGACGAGTATTCGAGGTGACTAATTATGGATAGAATCAAATCCTTTATTAAGACCTCATTTATAGGAGGTTTGACGATAATCCTGCCGGTTGCCGTTCTGGTTTTGGTTTTCAGGTGGGTCTTTAACGTAGTTACACGTATAATTCAACCGTTGACGGACCTTATCCTGATAAGATCCGAGGTTCACGAGATCCTGGCCGCTTTATCGGCCCTGGCCGTTATCATAATGGTCTGTTTTGTTGTCGGAGTTATTGTAAAGACAAAAGTCGGCACGTTCGTTCACACCAGTCTGGAAAATTCAATTCTTAAGCTTGCCCCGGGATACTCCCTGATCAAAGAAACAGTAATGCAATTTCTCGGGCGCAAAAAATTTCCCTTCTCGTCCGTAGCCCTGGTTCAGGTCTTTGGAAACAAGACCATGATGACGGCATTTGTAACCGACGAACATGCGGACGGAAGTTACACGGTATTTGTTCCCACAGGACCTAATCCCACCTCAGGCAATATCTATCATCTTGAAGGGAGATTTGTTCATCCGGTGGATGTGCGGGTGGATGTCGCGATGAGGTCGATTATTAGCTGCGGCGCGGGTTCCTCAAGGCTTATCGATGCCCATAGGAGGCTGTCCGAGAATTCTGATCCTACTGCAAAAGAGTGAGAAACGGCCCAAATTTTCGGGCAGCCTCATAAGGGAGTGCCGGGTTACGAGTTGCGAGTTGCGGGTTGCGAGTTAAAAAGG
>JAUVFC010000126.1 GCA_030594505.1 Desulfobacterales bacterium | reverse complement strand
TTAAAGGCGGGGATACGGACAGCTTCTGGAACCTTGATGATATGTTCCATGTTCTCAAGGGCGCTCAGCACATCTGATAAGTGCGTCCTCTTCATATCTTCGCAGATCAGTCCGTCCCATGCCAGGTAAAACTTCTTGCCGGGATTATCGCGCCGCATGGACTAAAGAAGGCCTTCTTCAGTTCCGACAATAAAAGATTCTACATCTGAGTTGTGGGCATAAGAAAGCATTCCGGAAGTGCTGAAGATTTTGTCAGCAAGCTCCAGGACCTCCGGGCCGCACTCGGGATGGGCCATGAACACCGCTTCAGGATGGGCTGCTTTTGCCTCCAGAACATCTTCCCGCGTCATCCTGTCGTGAATGGGACAACAACCGTCCCAGAAAAGGATTTTCTTGTCGGTCTTTGTTGCCACATATTTGGCCAGGTTTCTGTCCGGGGTCATTAAAACCGTGTCCGCATCCAGACTGTTTACCACCTGTATTGCATTGGCGGATGTGCAGCATACATCGCTCAGGGCCTTTACCGAAGCGGGAGAATTGACATAGGTAACCACAGGGACTCCGGGCAATTCGGCCTTTCTCTTTAAAAGCGCCTCAGGGGTAATATCATCCGCCATCGGGCATCCGGCATTCAGTACCGGAAGGATTACCGTCTTATCCGGGCAGGCGATTGACGCGGTTTCCGCCATAAAATGAACACCGCAGAATACAATGACCTCGGCATCTGTCTTTGACGCTTTAAGGCTCAACTCAAGAGAGTCTCCGCAGAGATCAGCCACATCCTGGATCTCAGGCCTTTGATAGTTGTGCGCCAGCAAGATGGCATTTTTTTCTTTTAGTAAAGTCCGTATCTTGTTGTGCAGTCCTATTGTCCCATCCCTCCTTCCTCCGTTTTGAGCACTTCGGTCCCTTCCGGAATCTCAAAGACAAAAAAGGAGGGTTTCAGGTTCTTGTTGAATTGAACGTTGTCGAACGTAATTGTAGTAGTATCTCCGAATGGGTTAACGACCTTTGAACGAACAATATCAAAGGTGTTCCTGGATATCCAGAGATAGAGATATGACAGGTTGGATCTCGGAACATTCGGAGTCAATTCCAAAAGCCATTGACCGGCCCGCGCCTTCTCACTCCCCGGAGCGGCAAAACGGATCTGGAATTGGGAGCGCAGTATCTTAATGTCAGACAAAAAACTTAAGCCCTCACCGTCTCCGAAATAGTCCGCAGCCCAACCGACCATTACCTGGGCTTCATCCGGACGATACATCCACAAGGTCTTCCCGTCAGTAACAATGGTCTGCCTTTCAGGGGCCTCATAATCCCAACGCATCATATCCGGTTTTTTGAAATAGACCCTCCCGGTTGCCGTATCAGTCACACCCATTGCCTTGAGCGTCGACTCCTGCAAAAAGCCGGCCTGGCAATCAGGCGAAGCATACCGTGCTTCCACGCGGTCTACCACCTCTGAAACGGTAAGAGCCCAGGAGTTTGGCACACTACACACGACCAAAATAAACATAAAAAAAATAGTTCGCTTCACAATAAATATCCCTTTAGATATTGAAGATTGACGATTGAAGATTGTCTATTGATTATTGTCCGTTGTCTATTTAGGAATTCAGCATAAATAACTTGAACATTTCACAGCAATTTGAATATCGAAGGAAGAAAATTACTTCAATCTTCAATCTTCAATCGCTATACCCCCTCGCCAACACCTCTCTCGGCTTGCTCCCGTCAGACGGGCCGACCATGCCGTCTCTTTCCATCATCTCTATCATCCGGGCGGCGCGATTGTACCCCACGCGCAGCCTCCTTTGCAACATAGAAATGGATGCCTGACGTGTCTGTGTAACAATCTCCACTGCCTCGTCATATCTTTCGTCGTATTCGTCATCTCCGTTTTGAGTCTTGTCTGCCGGTCTGCTTTCCAATACACTCTTATCGTAACTCGGTTTTCCCTGTTTCTTCAGGAAATCTACGATCCTCTTGATCTCGTGTTCTGAAATATGAGCGCCGTGAATCCTCTGAAGCTTTGCGGTGCCGGGAGCAAGAAATAGCATGTCGCCTGCGCCCAAAAGGCTTTCAGCCCCGTTGGCGTCAAGAATAGTCCTGGAATCGGTCTTTGAAGATACCTGAAAGGAGATCCTCGCCGGCAAGTTTGCTTTTATGACTCCGGTCAAAACATCTACCGATGGCCTCTGGGTAGCAATCAACAAATGGATCCCGGCCGCTCTGGCCATCTGAGAAAGCCGTGTAATAGCCACTTCGACATCGCGGGATGCCACCATCATCAGATCGGCCAGCTCATCGATGATCACAACAACGTAAGGAAGTTTTTTGTGAGGAGATGTGGGAGAGTCTCCCTCTTTTTCGACCTTATAATTGTAACGATCGATATTTCGCGCACCCATCTCCGCCATTAATTCATAACGGTGCTCCATCTCCTGCACCGCCCAGTAAAGAGCGTTTGTCGCTTTTTTCGGATCAGTTACAACCGGTGTTATCAGATGGGGAATCCCGTCATAGATCGAAAGCTCGATACGCTTTGGATCGATGATTACCATCTTGACTTCATCGGGTGTCGACTTGTAAAGTACACTGCAGATCATGGAGTTCAAAGCGACGCTCTTCCCGGTTCCGGTAGCGCCTGCGATCAGCAAATGCGGCATCTTGCCCAGATCGGCCACAACGGAATTCCCCGCGATGTCCTTTCCAAGAACAATAGTAAGTTTTGATCTGCCACTCTGAAAAGCGCTGTCCATAAGGACCTCTTTTAATTTTACCACGGCTCTGTCCGAATTTGGAATTTCAATCCCGACTGCCGCCTTGCCTGGGATCGGGGCAACAATGCGAATACTGATCGCCCTTAATGACAAAGCAAGATCATCGGTCAGATTTACAATCTTATTGATCTTAATACCCGGCGCCGGTTCATATTCAAAGGTCGTAATGACAGGTCCGGGACACACTTCCACTACCTTCCCGGATACGCCGAAATCGTTCATTTTCTTTTCTAAAAGCCTGGACAGCATAATAAGGCTGTCGTGATCAACCCCCCTGGGTTTGGCCTCAGGCCCGTCCAAAAATCTGAGCAATGGGAGTTGATGCTTTGCCTTGCCTCTGTCCATAAAGGAAAAAGCCTCTTGTTCGCGTACAGGAGGCTCCTTAATCGGCTTCGGCAAGGTCTCCTTAATCTTCAATTTCCAGGGCCCCTTGTCAGCGCGAAGCCTTTCCGCCTTTCTGCGGGCCTTTGCCTTGATACGACGTTCCTTATAAATTGTCCAGGATGTCTTTATCCGGATTAATATGAGCCGGATCGCGGCTATAAGCCATTTAAAGAAAGCCAGCAACGAAAACCCGGTCATCAGAATAAAGGCGATTATCAAGACCGTCCACAAAAAAACGCGGCCGCCAATGGCGCTGAAATACTTCTCAAAAAACTGCGATATGGTGATCCCGAATATTCCACCACTGGAAAATTTTCGACCGCATATAAAATAGTTGGTCCTTTCAAATGCTAATAATGCCCCTGCGGACAGCGCTAAAAGGACACCCCCGGTAAAAGTAAGAAGGATTTTTATCCCACCGGCTTCCTTGAAAACGCCGATGGTAACAAGAAGGAGCAGTACTGGAAACCAGTACGCCCCAAGCCCGAACAGTGCGATCAAAAAACCGGCGGTATGTGCGCCTGCAGACCCGAACAGGTTGTGTATATGTCCTACACTTGACACATGGTTAATCGAGGGGTCTTCGTGGTGATAAGAAAAAAGGCTTGCCGATGTAAATATAACCAGAAAGATAAGAACAATTCCTATAATCTCTTTACGCATAATCTTACGTTTCCAATATAATCGGAAGAATAACCGGCCTTCGCTCAATCACAAAATAGAAATAGCGGCGAAGGGCCTTTACGATCTTGGCCTTAGTGCCTTCCCAATCATCAGGGCCTTCTTTTGTACGTTCTTCTATGATTTCCAACACAATACACTTTGCATCTTCCAGGATGTCACGACTCCGGTCTTCAAATACAAAACCACGAGAAATGATATCCGGACCTTGCACTACTATCCCGGTCTCTTCATCAATGGCCATCGCGACAATAACCAGCCCATCCTCCGAGAGGTCTCTTCGCTCCCTCAGCACACTTGTTCCGATATCGCCGACCCCTTTTCCGTCAACAAGAATCCTGCCGGTATCAATTGATTCCCCCAGCCAGCCTTTACTCTTATCAAATATAATAGTCCCGCCGTTCTCGGCAAGGAATGTGTTCTCTTCGGGGATCCCCACCTGTTGCGCCAGGTGGGCATGACGGATCAGGTGCCGATATTCGCCGTGTATCGGAATAAAATACCTCGGCTTGTTGAGATTGATCATCAGCTTCAGTTCTTCTTGAAACGCATGACCCGAGACATGTATTGAAGAAACCTTTTCGTAGATAACCTCTGCCCCTTTTTTATAAAGACGATTGATAATGTGGGCAATCGCCTTCTCGTTGCCCGGAATAAACTTGGACGATAAGATAACCGTATCACCCGGTTTAATTTTGATCTGCTTGTGGGAACCTGACGCCATACGATTCAGGGCGGACATCGGCTCGCCCTGGCTTCCGGTTGTCACAATCAACACCTCTTCATCCGGGGTATTCTTGACATTTCCCAGAGTAATCTCCTGCGATTCCGGTATATGCAGGTATCCCAGGTTCTTGGCGATCGCCACACTTGCCAGCATGCTGCGGCCGTTAAAGACCACTTTCCTGCCAAACATTTGGGCGATATTGACAACTTGCTGGGCGCGTGTGACGTTGGAGGCAAACATAGCCACAATGATCCGGCCGGTACACTCCCTGAATATGTCCTCCAATGTGCCTCCAATCTTCTTTTCAGAGATGGTATACCCTTCTTTTTCCACATTGGTCGAATCAGACATAAGGGCGAGGACACCTTCTTCCCCAAATGCGGCAAACCGCGCAATGTCGGTTATCTCGCCCTGTATCGGAATCTGGCTGATCTTAAAATCTCCCGAATGGACTACAAGCCCTACAGGGGTTCGAATCCCCAGGCCAACCCCGTCCACCACGCTATGACTCACCCGAACAAACTCTACATTAAACGGGCCTATATCTATCCTCTCTCTCGGAGCTATCTTGTTGAGCGAGGCCCTATCGACCAACTTGTGTTCCCGGAGTTTATATTCGAGCAGGCCGAGGGTAAAAGGGGTCCCGTATATCGGCGCATTTATCTCAGGCAGAACATACGGAATCGCGCCGATGTGGTCTTCGTGGCCGTGTGTTAATATGATCCCCTTGACCTTATCTTTTTTTTCCTTCAGGTAGGTGATATCCGGGATAACAATATCGACTCCAAGCATATAGTCTTCCGGGAACATAATGCCGGCATCGATTACCATAATAGTATCGCCATATTCAAACAGCATCATATTAAGGCCGATCTCCCCCAGCCCTCCAAGAGGTATGATGCGAAGTGTGTTTTTATCCATATGCTGTCTTTACATCCTAATATAGTTAAAAAGTAACTCCTCAGGTTGTTGGGTTCAAGGTTCACGGTTCCCGGAACTGTGAACCTGAGTAGTTACGTTAAAAATTGATAATCTTCTAAATCCTTTGAAAGAACAGAGCGAATGGCCTCCATAAGCCCATCTATAGTCTTGGTTGTAAAATTAGTCGTTTCAACGGGAGGATGAACTC
>JAUVFC010000105.1 GCA_030594505.1 Desulfobacterales bacterium | reverse complement strand
CCTTCTGACAATGGAATCGTCGCTGCGCAGATAGATGTCCCGGTTGTGGATCAGGAAATAATCGGCAATAGCGCCAAGGCCTTCAAATGCATCCTCATTATCAATGGAGATCGGTTCTTCGCTGATATTTCCGCTGGTCATGACCAGCGCTGTGAAATCATAATCCAAAAGGAGATAGTGAAGCGGGGTGTACGGGAGCATTGCCCCGAAGTTTTTATTGCGCGGCGAGATTTCAGGTGAGAGCGGGTTCGTATCCTTTTTTTTCAGGAGGACGATGGGGCGCCGGGGCGAGGTCAGAAGGGCCTCTTCATCCGGTTCGATGTGGGCGTATCGACGAACCCGGTCAAGATCGTAAGACATCAGAGCAAACGGTTTTTCTTCTCTGTGTTTCCTCTGCCGGAGACGGATGACCGCATCGGTGTTTTCGGCATCCACAGCCAGGTGGAATCCCCCCAGACCTTTTATCGCGACAACATGTCCCTGTTTGAGAAGCTCGACTGTCCTTTTGACAGGATCCTGGGCCAGGACTCGCGTACGCCGGTTATCGTAAAGAGATACATTCGGGCCGCAGATCTCGCAGGCATTCGGCTGGGCATGAAATCTCCGATCCACCGGATCATCGTATTCTTTCCGGCATTCCGGGCACATTTTAAAATGTTTCATGGAGGTATTCGGACGGTCATAGGGAATATCGTCTATGATGGTATACCGGGGGCCGCAATTGGTGCAGTTGATGAAGGGGTAGTGATAACGCCGGTCTTCAGGGTCAAACAGCTCCCGCAGACAATCATCGCATATGGCCATGTCCGGAGAGATCAGGGTCGATCGCAAAGATTGAGCTTTGCTCGCCAGGATGGCAAATCCTTCATAACCCCTGACAGGTTCGTCCGAACTTGATATCTCTGTAATGTGGGCAAGAGGCGGGCTCTTTTCGGCAAGGTCCCGGACAAAAGCCTCTATCTTTTCTTCGCTCCCCTCAATATGGACAGTTACTCCGGAAGAGGTATTGCCAACGTCTCCATTGAGCCCGTAAAGGAGCGCTAACTGATAAACAAACGGGCGGAACCCAACCCCCTGTACAATACCATTTACGGCCAGTCTTCGTCCAACTACAGTTTCTTCCAATCCGACACCGCATTTCGTCATCATTTTTTATTGTATAAGACTTGTCCAAGAAATGATATCCGCAGATTTCACAGATTTTTATTTAACGTTCTTATATTTCAGACTGTTTGCGCCAATTGATGAACAGCCTCCCCCTCAAAACCGGTTTTCATTATTTGTGCCATCTGCGTAATCTGCGGATCGATTAAGTTTTGTTCTTAATATGCTCCATAATCCACCCGAACCAGTTATCAAGTCCCTCTTTTGTCTGACATGAAATTTCAAAGATCTTAATTTTGGGGTTAATCTTTAAGACCGTCTGTCGGATTTTGTCCATGTTACAATTCACATAGGGGAGGAGATCAATCTTGTTAATCAGGAGTACCGACGCTTCGTGAAACATCAGGGGATATTTTTCCGGCTTGTCATCTCCTTCGGTAACGCTTAATATCATCACCTTGTAGTCTTCTCCCAGATCGAATTCAGCGGGACAGACAAGGTTCCCCACATTTTCGATAAACAAAAGATCTGTTCCCTCTGTGTTAATAGAGCCAAGGGCCGCCTTTATCATATTTCCGTCCAGGTGGCACGCACCGTCTGTATTGATCTGTACGGCAGCGGCTCCTGCATGAAGTATCCGTTCGGCGTCGGCCGAGGTCTGAATGTCCCCTTCAATGACTCCGATGCGGAGGCTTTCTTTCAGATGTCCGATGGTATTTTCCAGCAAGGTGGTCTTTCCGGCTCCGGGAGAACTCATAAGATTAAGAACCAGCACGTTGTTCTCCTGGAATAACTCCCTGTGTTCGTTCGCGATACGATCATTGACTTCAAGAATGTTGCGCACAACAGGTACTTTCAAACTGAAACCTCCTTTAAATTGACTATTGAAGATTGGCAATTGAAGATTGATTCCCCTTCAATAGTCAATCTTCAATTCATTGCGCCGTTGCCAATTCCCGAAGGAGCTTAAGAGATTCTTGCGCTTCTTCGGGATCTACCTTGTGTATGGCAAAGCCTGCATGAACGATTACGTAATCTCCGATATCCACATTCTCAAGAAGCATGAGAGATGCGGAACGCTTCACGCCACCGACATCGATTGTGGCCATCTCACCATCAATTTTTGTTACTTTTGCAGGTATGGCAAGACACATTACGTTTCCTCCGTTGACGTATATTTTATGTTTAATCTGTCCAACTCCTTCAATACCAACTTCATCAATTCGGGAACTTTTTCCCGGACTGCCGGTGTCAATTCCATTCCCCAGGGGGAAATGTCTTCAGGCTCCACGCCGACAATAACGGTTTCAGGCGTATTCCCAATGACTTGACTCATGGCTAATGCTTCCAATAAATCGACCTGATGCAGGGAATTCTTATATGCCACGCGGTGGGGGATATCTGTCGACTCGAACCGGTAGAGGCTCCCCGGAGGCTTTTCGTTTCTTACCGCGTCAACAACAATGAGACAATCCGCGTCAGCCACGGTCCCAAGGAGTTGCAAGCCAAGGGTCCCTCCGTCCACCAGCTTTACATTATCCGGGAAACGATACTGTTCCCCCAATTTCTCGATGACGCGTACCCCCACTCCCTCATCCTTAAGAAGGATGTTCCCTACTCCCAGTATTACAATCCGTTTTGATTTCATATACTTTTTTATAACCTTAATCGAAAAAAAAATAAATAGTATAAAAAAGCTGCATCCCTTAGACCGAGGCGCAGCTTTTTCATGGTATGGTTATGAGTCAATCGAACTTAAACCACCGTGAACTTATACGTTTCATTGGTGTTCGGATCGATAACATGGACTGCGCAGGCGATACACGGATCAAAAGAGTGCACCGTCCGCAGTATTTCCAGAGGCTTTTTGGGGTCCGCTATCGGGGTCCCGATCAACGCCTCTTCCACAGGCCCCAGCTTGTTTTGCTCACAACGCGGTCCCAGGTTCCATGTGGATGGCACCACTAATTGATAATTGCCGATCTTTTTGTCCTTGATGTCGATCCAATGTCCTAAGGCCCCTCTGGGTACGTCGTTAAGGCCAACCCCCATACCCGTCCGGGGCATCTTAAAGCCCCGATATATCTTATCGTCTCCCTTCTTAAGATTTTCTACCAACTGCATGACCCACCCTTCCATGGCGTCTCCTATAATCTTGGTTTCAAGGGCGCGGGCAGCGGTTCTTCCGAGAGTGGAAAAGAGTGCGGTCACCGGTATATTTAAGGTCTTCAGGGTATCGTCCACTATCTTTTTGGTCGCCTTATCACCCTTTGCATACGCTACCAGTACCCTGGAAAGAGGTCCGACCTCCATAGGCTCCTTTTCATAGCGCGGGGCCTTGAGCCATGTATATTTATTGTCCGGATCGAGTTTGTCATATTTAGGTCTGGTCTCCCCTTTTGAAGGATCCCTTGACAAATCACCCTCATACCAGGAATGCTTAATGTGCTCGGTGACTTTCCCCGGATCAGCCATCTTTATGCCCTGTAAATCTCTTTTAAAGATTACTCCGCGCGGGAACATGAGGGAGCCAGGTTCCTTGCCGCTTTGCGGGAACTCGCCCCACGCAAGAAAGTTCGTGGTGCCGCCGATGCTTCCCCAGTCTTTATAGAAAGAGGCGATAGCCAGGAGATCAGGGATATAGACATTATCCACAAACGCTTTGGTCTCTTTGAGGAGATAGAGGAATTCGGCTATTCTGTCCGGACTCAGGTCGCGCGCGCAGGTGACCCCGCCGACCGAAAGCGACTGCAGGTGAGGATTTTTTGCGCCGAATATGGAATGCATACGCGCCGATTTTGCCTGAAGCCTGAGCGCGTCCAGGTAGTGTGATACAGCCATAAGGTTTGCCTCGGGCGGCAGTTTGTAAGCCGTGTGTCCCCAGTAGGCATTGGCAAATGGCCCAAGCTGGCCGCTCTCTACCAGCTTCTTAACTTTTTCCTGTACTGTTTTAAAATCGTTTACCCCGGACCGTGGGGCATTCCCCACACTGTCGGCCAATGCAGCCGTCTTTTTGAGGTCGGCCTTAAGCGCGCTGACAATGTCTACCCAGTCCAGGGCGTGGAGGTGGTAAAAGTGTACAATATGATCGTGAAGAAACTGGGCGCCCATAAGAAGATTTCTGATAAGGCGGGCATTGCGCGGGACTTTTAGCTTTATTGCGTCTTCTACGCATCGCACCGAAGAAAGTCCATGAACATAGGTGCATACACCGCAGGTACGCTGAGTAAAAAGCCACGCGTCTCTCGGGTCCCGACCCTGAAGGATCGTTTCAAGACCTCGAAAAAGGGTGCCTGAACTCCAGGCGTTTTTTACCTTTCCGTTTGCCACTTCTACTTCGATACGAAGGTGGCCTTCTATTCTGGTAATCGGATCTATGACGATTCTTTGCGACATGGTATTACCTCCTTAGGGTGTCCATTCAGAAATGGCATATTTTGCCCCAATACTGCGTTCTCCGCAGGTTTCTATCCTCGACGTAGCGTTGCTACGCTTGCGGTAGAAACCCTTGTGCGGCCTTGTCTTGGGACAAAATCTACCATTTCTGAATGGACACCTAATAAGCATGTATTGACCTACTACTAAAGGGACTCATAAAACGGGCTCATTGAATCCCAAAAACCTGGCTCACTGCACCCGATACATGGATGCCCTGCTTCTACCGGCCAACTGGTACCGTCATTAAATTTTACCAGTGGACAGTTGTTATAGGTCTCAGGTCCCTTGCATCCGAGATCATACAGGCACCAACCCTTTCCGGCCTCTTTGGAATCGAATGATGGAGCAAACTCTCCTGCCTCAAAATGGGATCGTCTCGGACACTGGTCGTGTACTGTCTTGCCGTACGCAAACAGGGGACGTCCCAGTTTGTCTGTTTTCGGCAGTTTCCCCATAAGGAGGTAATTGACTATGGTTCCGACAAAATTTATCGGATTGGGCGGGCAACCAGGAATATTGACGGTCTTGATGCCTATGGCATCGCCAACACCCTTGGCTCCGGTGGGGTTCGGCGCGGCAGCCTGGACTCCTCCGTAACATGAGCAAGTGCCGATGGCGATAGTTGCCAGGGCCTTTTTGCATACGTGATCCGCGGTCTCCAGAAAAGTCTTTCCTCCACCCATGCCGAAGACGCCTCCCTGCTTGGTGGGGATAGCGCCTTCTACCACGCAGATGAATTTACCCTTGTGTTTCTTTACTATGTCTTCAAGGATCTCTTCCGCCTGATCTCCGGCAGCAGCCATAATGGTTTCATGGTAATCAACAGACAGGATATCAAGGATTAATTCGTCAGCCCATGGATACATGGATCGCAGGAAGCCCTCTGAACAGCCGGTGCATTCCGCGAAATGGAGCCATACCACCGGTGGCTTGCCGGGGCTTGCCAGCGCTTCTGCAATTTTGGGGACAAAAGAAGAAGACAATCCCATCGTTGCAGCAAGCATACCGCAGAATTTCATGAAATCCCTTCGTGAGACATTCCTTTCTTTTAACCTCTCAAAGAATCTTTCGTTGTCCATAAAAAACCTCCTGTCCTGATGTGATGTTTGGTTAACAAAACAGCAATGCCTTAATTAAGTCACGCAAGGTGTGTGCCACATCAATGATTTAAGAGAAAAAATTTAAATATCAAAAATATCAAATAGATAATAGACATTGAAATTCCCTGAGTGAATGCCCAAGAGGTTATATATGTCTATATTTTGTACTTAACATGACAAAAAATTGTCATATTGCCCCTGTCAGGATAAGTATTCGAGGCCAAAAAAAACTATCCATAAGCTATGGATAGGCTGAGACTATAACTTATTGATTTTACTTAGATATACTCTATAGCATCCCTGCAATATAAAATTGGAATAAAAGTAACCTAAGTAGCTGATTATAAATATTGCTGTTCGGACACCAAAAGTAAACAACAAAAATTGTCGGGTTATTGTCAGGTTAAACCTGACATTATGTGAAGGATAAAAGGTAGGATCTGAGGTTGGCTTTTCTATTTTTGAGGCCAAGTTTATTTCTGAGATTGTTTCGGTGAAACTGAATTGCCCTTGTGGACGAATTCAACAAAATTGCTATCTCTTTTGTGCCCTTCCCCTGCTTCACAAGATTTGCTATCAGAATCTCTGCGGGCGTAAGGTTTATATATTTGGAGGACAATTTGCGGGGAAACGGCGAGACAATGT
>JAUVFC010000096.1 GCA_030594505.1 Desulfobacterales bacterium | reverse complement strand
CGAACAATAACGCGGACTGATTCAGCCCCTTCCTGATGACCCTTTATGCGGTTTAAAGCGCGTTGTTTAGCCCAGCGGCCATTACCATCCATGATAATGGCAACGTGGTGAGGAAGTTCTTTCGATTTTGGCAAGGATGTAGGATTAGAACTCAAGGACCTCTTTCTCTTTTTCGCTCCCTATCTTATCGGCCGTTTTAATGTACTCATCGGTGATCTTTTGAATCTTCTCTTGGGCTTTAAATGCGTCGTCTTCTGAGATTTCACCGTCTTTTTTCAGCCCCTTGAGATCTTCGTTGCCATCTCTGCGGACATTACGAATGGCGACTTTATATGACTCTACTGTCTTGCGCACCACCTTTCCCAATTCCTTGCGCCGATCCTCAGTAAGAGTGGGGATAGAAATCCGAATCAGCTTTCCATCATTCATAGGGGTAAGACCGAGTTCGGATTTTAAGATCGCCTTTTCGATATCTCCGATTACAGTACTATCCCATGGCTGAATAGTAATCAAACGGCTTTCAGGTACGGCAAGGGAGGCTACCTGATTTAAAGGGGTCAGTGTGCCATAATATTCTACCTTGATTCCATCCAAAATGGACAGGGACGCCCTTCCGGTCCGCAGCTTTGTGAGCTCTTGTTTGAGAGCTTCAACCTTTTTCCCCATACCTTCTTTGGTATCTTCAAATATTATCTCGATCATTTTTCGACTCCTCGAACACACGTCCCAATCGGTTCACCGCACACGACTTTTTCAACATTTCCCTTTTTCCTCAAATCAAATACAATTATTGGGAGTTGATTGGTCATGGCCAAAGAGATAGCCGTGGAATCCATAACTTTCAGTTCCTTCTGAAGAACATCCAGGTATGTAATATCCTGCAACTTCTTTGCGTTTTTATTCGTAAGCGGATCTGAATCGTAAATACCATCCACCCTGGTTGCCTTCAACAAAACTTCGGCGTGAATCTCCTGGGCCCTGAGGGCCGCGGCAGTGTCGGTGGTAAAATAAGGATTTCCCGTGCCGGCGGCAAAAATTACCACCCTCCCCTTTTCCAGATGCCGGATGGCACGCCGGAGGATATACGGTTCGGCCACTTCCCGCATCTCAATCGCTGTTTGGACGCGCGTAACCACATTCTGCTTTTCGAGAGCATCCTGCAGAGCAAGGCTGTTGATTACCGTAGCGAGCATCCCCATATGATCCGCAGAGGCCCGGTCCATTCCATAAGAGCTGGCCGCAACACCGCGGAAGATATTTCCGCCCCCTATAACAAGCGCAATCTGTACGCCAAGATCTTGGACGGCATGGACCTCCCTGGCCACATATTCGATCATGTCAGGATTGATGCCAAATTTCTGATCACCCAGCAGGGCCTCGCCACTCAGCTTAAGCACTATTCTCTTATACTTGGGGCTGAGCATACGTCTATGTCCCTATCTGGTAGCGTGCGTAACGCCTTATAGTAATACTTTCGCCGGTCTTGGCTACCAATTCATTCAAAAGATCCTGAATAGTAATGTCCGGATCTTTTACATATTTTTGATTCAAAAGACACGACTCTTCTAAAAATTTCTTCAGCTTGCCTTCGGCTATTTTATCAACCACTTTGTCAGGTTTTCCCATTTCCCGGGCCTGGGCGCGATAGATTTCTATTTCGCGTTCTTTGACTTCATCCGGGATATCTTCCGGTCTGATCCCTATTGGATCGGTGGCAGCTATGTGCATAGCCAGATTTCTGGTGAATGACCTAAAATCATCTGTCTTGGCAACAAAATCGGTCTCACAGTCAACCTCTACAAGAACGCCGATCTGTTCCCCGGCGTGTATGTACGACTGGACAACACCCTGGGATGTGGCGCGCCCTGCCCGTTTCTGTGCCTTTGCAAGACCCTTTTTGCGAAGAAATTCAACTGCCTTTTCCATATCTCCCCGGGTCTCTTTCAATGCATCTTTACAGTCCATTATGCCGACACCGGTCTGGTTCCGGAGTTCTTTTACCATTGCCGCAGTCACTTCCACTGTTATCTTACCTCTCTGTTTTGATCGCTTCCTTAAAGTGAGACCTTTGCATAACTCGCGTTATGCAAAGGTCTCTAAGTACCACTTCGTTCTTCTATTCGGCTTTGGCCCCGGCACTTTCGGGCTCTTTAGCCTCCTTTTTAATCTCTACAATCGGCCCCTCAGACCCATCAGAGGCAACCGGCACTTCGCCTGCTGTCTGAGGCGCAGCCCCTTCCGGCGTCTCAATCTCCTCTGCAACGGGTTTCCCCTTGTCGGACTCTGCTTGAATACGTTCTTCAAAACGCTTCCGCCCCTCGATACAGGCGTCTGCTATCCGTGAGGAAATAAGCCTTATCGCCCGGATGGCATCGTCATTTCCGGGGACAACATAATCTATCTCCTCAGGATCACAATTGGTATCTACAACCGCCACAGTAGGGATGTTTAGACGGCGAGCCTCGCTCACCGCGATAGTTTCCTTGTTGGTATCCACAATAAAAATCGCCCCCGGGAGTTTTGTCATAGTGCTAATCCCGCCCAGGTTCCTGTCAAGCTTCTCCCGCTCCTTTTCCAGCTTCAGGATCTCTTTTTTTGGAAAGCGGTTAATTGATCCGTCCGCCCTCATTGTGGTTAGTTCATTTAGCCGGTCAATCCCTTTTTTGATAGTTTGAAAGTTGGTCAGCATACCGCCCAACCAACGGTTATGAACATAGAACATCTCACAGCGATTTGCCTCTTCATAGATCGAATCGCGGGCCTGCTTTTTGGTCCCCACAAAGAGAACAGACTTCCCCTCGGCAACAGTATTGATGATCATATTATAGGCTACGTCAAACATACGAACCGTCTTCTGCAGATCAACAATATAGATGCCGTTGCGGGCGCCAAAAATATACTTTTTCATCTTGGGATTCCAGCGACGAGTCTGATGCCCGAAGTGAACCCCCGCTTCAAGCAACTGTTTCATAGTAATGTGAGCCATACTTTTCTCCCTCCCTGATTTGTGTCCGTCCAGAAACGGCATCTTTTGCCCCGATACTGCGTTCTCCGCAGGTTTCTATCCTCGACGTAGCGCTGCTACGCCTGCGGTAGAAACCTTTGTGCGGCCTTGTCTCAGGACAAAATCTACCATTTCTGGAGGGACACGTAGTTTTTATCCTCCGCCCCTATCACCCCTATCTCCAACCCCTGCCACCCGGCAAAAGGCACCAAGAAACAGGTCCAAGGACGTGTGAAATTTGGTAAAAATCTTCAAAACGAATTTTTGTATCACACCAGGTTGAAATTTGCAACAAAAATTGTGGTGTTGGACCACGGACAAACGACCTTGACAATAATACACAAAATGATATCTTAGGCGGGACGTTAGTTCGTCTCTCTCACAATGAGGGCGATTAGCTCAGAGGATAGAGCACAAGCCTCCGGAGCTTGGTGTCGCGGGTTCGACTCCCGCATCGCCCTCCATTAGTAATTTAGCAAAAGCAACTTGAACATTTGAGCCTTTTGGGAAGCAATTACAAATTATAAACCAGCTTCCCATCTTTCCCGCCCCCGCAAATCCCCAGTATCAGTTGTTCCATGACTATCCCGGGTGATTGATAAGACAATTTGAGACGCCCCTCCGCATCAAGGAGAAGAGACATGGCCCGGAGCAGTTCCTCAAGTTTAAAGTTTTCTGCCTGAAGCAAGGTTTTGTACAGGACAAAAGGGTGGGCCGTTGACATAAATCCATCCGCAACGCTCTTTTTGATCTCGGGTAAAATGATGCTTTGAAAGGCCGCGTAACTCAAGCCGGATTTCCACCCACGGCCGTGATCGCGTTGCATGAAATCCTTGGCCAGAATAAGCTTTCGCATCTGGCTGACAACTGCCGCGTGCACCTGCAGAGGGTGAAAGTTATTCTCCAAAAGGTTTAGCAGAACTGCCAGGCACTGTTCGGCGTCTCTTTCCCCTATCAAATTACCCAACTCATAGAGGGGGTCTTCACGAGTACGCTTTGTTACCTCATTAATGTCTGAAACCGTTATTTTCTTTCGACTCCCCACGTAATGAATCACCTTCTCCAACTCACTGACAAAACGACGCAGGTCATATCCTGTCTTGTCCAGCAGTCCGGAAAGACCGGTATGATCCATGGATTTCCCATGCTCTTTTAAGATCGACTCCATCTTCATTTTGAAAAGACTGAATAGGGCTTTCCGGTCCGCGCTTCGCGTACCCGAAGGGACAGAACAGTCAACCACGGTGCCGATCTCCTTAATAGTCTTATACAGTGTGCGCCGTCTGTCCACAAATGAGGTGTTGATAACAAGGATGTTGTCCGCCGGAAGCCCCTCCTTTAGTAGCAGTTCTTCCAGTATTGAAAGATCGTCCTGATAAGTCGGTAGGGGTATCCTTTGGTCAACCGCATATTTGATTACATCATCGAGCCAGTCTAACTTCTCGACATCTCTTTTGAATCCAAAATGCTTCTCCCAATCGGTGTCGGAGATATTGCGCCAGCCCCCGTCTTTTACGTCACTTAATGACCACCCTGTCAGTGCCAGAGCATCAAAAAAATAGAGAGCGGCTTTGCGGTACTCCTTGTCGTCAATAGCTGCTCCGGACTTTGCGAGGATTGCCTCGGCATCCCTTTTTGATACAAATATCTTTGATTCCCGGACAGCTATAACCTTTCGAGTCGGAATCATCGGAAAGGTGTTGAGTCGTTCAACCGTATCGTGGATATTCTCCGTACGCCCGTCGATAACCTCGTAGTTTAACACCCGATCGCTTTTGGGAATCAGGCAATCTATGATCGCCTTAAACGCCGATTTATATAAAAACTCGTCACCATAAAGGAGATAGACCGGTGAAACATTCCCCTTCTTGATGGTCGCAAGGAGTCCTTCCAGGTCTTTATGATTAATCACTGCCATCGTCACTCACACTCACGTGGTAAAATTGAAGTGTTCATTCGACCACAAAAGTGGCTGCAAGTCAATAACATCATAGGGCTTCGCCCAAACAGGAATTTCATCTTTGCAAAAGATTATTTTTGTGTTACGAATATTTTTCATGGGTAAACTCATAGGGATAGCAAACCAAAAGGGCGGGGTGGGGAAAACGACCACCGCGGTAAATCTTGCCGCATCTCTTGCCATAGGAGAGCGAAAAACTCTTCTGGTAGACTGTGATTCCCAGGGAAACGCAACCTCCGGTGTCGGAGTAAACAAGGAAGAGATCAAAGAATACATCTACCACGGGTTGATCGGAGAAGCGCCGATTGAAAACCTGATACATGATACCGAGATAGAATACTTAAAAGTTCTCCCCGCTCACGTAGACCTTGCAGGCGCAGAGATAGAATTGATCTCGGTTGAAGGACGCGAACAGTATCTCAGAAATTTTCTCCGGCCTATTGCCGACGATTATGATTTCATACTCATAGACAGCCCGCCCGCTCTTGGTTTGATCACGGTAAATGTTCTTTCTGCCGTAGACAGCGTGATCATACCGCTTCAGTGCGAATATTATGCGCTGGAAGGTCTTGGGCAGTTTTTGAATACGTATCATCGGATAAGGCAATCTTTCAACCCAAGGTTGACCATTGAAGGGATACTCCTTACCATGTTTGATAAACGAAACAACCTTTCCCGCCAAGTTGCTGAAGAGGCGCTAAAACATTTCAACAGTCTGGTGTTTGACACACGCATCCCAAGAAATGTCCGGCTGGGTGAATCTCCCAGCTTTGGCAAGCCGATTATCTTGTACGATATCACCTCATCCGGCGCCAGAAGCTATCTAAACCTTGCTCGGGAACTACTAAAACGGCAAGGAGGTCGCAATGCCTGAAAAAGAGAAAACAAAAAAGAGGGCCCTCGGACGGGGTATTGACACGCTGATACCGAATCTGGACACCCTTACACGGGAAAAGGATTTTTTTCTCTGTAATATAGACTCAATATACCCGAATCCTATGCAGCCGAGACAATCTTTCCCTGACGATTCCCTGAATGAACTGGCAGCATCCATTAAAGAAAAGGGGGTTATTCAACCCCTTATCGTACGTACCGCGAAAACCGGCTACGAGTTGATAGCGGGAGAACGCCGCTGGCGGGCCGCCAGGGTGGCAAAACTCAAAAAGGTCCCGGTGCTGATCAAAGAGGCTTCCTCCAGTGAAATGTTGGAACTCGCTCTGATCGAAAATATCCAGAGAAAGGATCTGAATCCCTTAGAAGAAGCAGAAGCTTACAGCCGTCTGATCAACGAGTTCGGGCTGACCCAGGAAGAATTGGGGAAACGGATCGGAAAGGATCGCTCCACCGTAGCCAATTTTTTGCGACTCCTGAACCTTCCCGAACCGATACGCGCAGATGTATTAAATGAGACCCTCACAATGGGACACGCGAGGGTAATCGCCGGCATTGAAAATTCAGCGCTCCAAAAAAAACTATGGCAATATATCGTATCTAAAAGGCTTTCCGTCCGCGGAGCAGAAGATCTGGCAAAGAAACTCAAAGCGCTTCCAAAAAAATCCAAAAAGAAGAAATCCGCCACATCGGATGACATTTATTTTAACGCTCTGGAGGAGGACTTGACACGGCACCTCGGCACAAAAGTCTCTATCAACCATAGCGGAAAACGCGGCACCCTCGAGATTAAATATCACAACAATGAAGATCTGGAGCGGCTGATCGCGAAGCTGAAACAGTAATCAAGAAACTAAGAATAGTTTTTCACCTCCAAAGGGGCGGATTAAAGAAGGAAATAATTACTACTTGAAGTAAATAAATCGGTATGTTTTT
>JAUVFC010000149.1 GCA_030594505.1 Desulfobacterales bacterium | reverse complement strand
TTCCCCTTCTGCCCGGTTTCGATTCGGGCCGGACACCTTTTCGGCAGCCCGGGTCGCCAAGTCATTGGAGACGTTTCTCGATATTCTTGACAGTGCGCCGACTCCAATAGAGCTTCGCGAGCGTATAAAAGAATTGTTTCGGATATATCGTTCAGTCGGCGCCGACGGGAAAGGGAGGATTCTCTTTACCGGCTACTACGAACCTGTAATGAAAGGGAGCATTGTACGTACAGACAAATATCGGTATCCTATCTATAGGCGACCTGATGATTGGACGCGAATAGACTTGAGCTTGTTTGATTCCCGGCTTTCAGGCCGTTATGTCATAGGACGCCATGTGGGACATGCCGTGGTGCCGTATTATACGCGCAAAGAGATTGATACAACGAGACAACTTGCGAAAAAGGGGTACGAGTTAGTATGGATTGCTGACCCGGTCGGCCTTTTTTTTCTTCATATTCAAGGCTCCGGAGAGGTTGTGTTGGAAGACGGGACGGTTTTAAAAGTTCACTACAATTGCTCTAACGGACATTCATACCGAAGTATCGGAAAGTTGCTGATTGACGAAGGTAAAATTACCCCGGAGGAGATGTCGATGCAGCAGATACATACTTACCTGGCGTCCCACCCGGAGGAGATTGAACGCATTTTAACCCACAACAAAAGTTATATTTTTTTTGAACTTGTTGATGATGGGCCGTTAGGGTGCATTGAAGTAAAACTTACGCCGGGACGGTCGATTGCCACAGATACCAGGCTTTTCCCCAGGGGCGCCCTTGCTTTTATCCATACCGAGAAGCCTGTTATAGCCGGGGATGGGACGATTCGCACATGGATTGACTGCAGTCGGTTTGTATTTAATCAAGACACCGGCGGTGCAATCAAGGGGCCTGGCCGCGTTGATCTTTTTTGTGGGAAGGGAAAGTATGCTGCGCTAGCGGCAGGACATATGAAGCAGTACGGAACCCTCTACTTTTTGGTCCTGAAAGATTCTCCATAACGGTAAGGAGACAAGTAAAAATAAGTTGTACGGATTGCGCCGAACAGAAAATGAAACCTTATACCCCTTCTGAAGATTCCCGGCCATTTATCGTTGCTGTTGAAAAAACTATTCGTCGTTACCGTATGTTGACGCCCGGTGATACCGTCTTGGCAGGGGTGTCCGGCGGCCCGGATTCAGTAGCGCTCCTCCATTTATTGGCAGCCATTGCGCAAAAATGGTCTATTCGGTTGGTGGCGGCATATCTGAATCATAAACTGCGTCGCGAGGCTGAACAGGAGGCGAATTTTGTGGCAGATCTCTCCGCGCGACTTTCCATACCCTGTGAGATCGGCTCAGAAGATGTTGCTCGTTATCGATCTTTACGCCACATATCTGTTCAGCAGGCAGCACGTGAGATTAGATATCGGTTCTATAATGAAACGGCGGTCAAACACTCGGCCCGGAAGATCGCTTTGGGACATCATTCGGATGACAATGCCGAATCGGTTCTTATCCATTTTTTAAGAGGTTCGGGCCCCCTCGGTCTTTCGGGGATCCCACCGGTCAGGGACAACAAGTTTATCAGACCCCTTATTGATATGACACGCAAGGAGATAATTTCCTTTTTGGACCAAAATCGGATTGAATACCTGACAGACGAGTCCAATAAGAGTTTTAAATATCTTCGCAACCGGATACGTCACGAGCTTATTCCGGGGCTTAAAGCAAATTATAATCCGAACATTGTAAGACAGTTGCACCATCTTTCCGCTATTTTGCGAGAAGAAGAAGATTTTTGGGAAACGGCTGTCATCCCAACCTTTCAAGATCTTACTATAAAAAAAGGCGCGGATTTTATAGGGCTTGACCTTGAGGGCCTGCGACAGTTGCACCCGGCGCTTCGAAAAAGGGTGATTAGAAAAGGGGTTGCAACTATAAAAGGTGATTTAAAAAGAATCGAATTCAAGCACATCGAGGCGATAGAAAAGCTTATAATATCTTTAAAGCCCTCTGTCAGCTTTGACCTTCCCGGAAGGGTGTGTGTCACGCGTGAGCCTGAAACGCTTCTTTTCTATTCACATCGTCCCGGCGACATAACTCCCCAGTGTTACACCATCCATGATATCGAGGAAGAAGTCTATATCCGGCAAATTGATGCGGTGCTGAGGCTTTCTGTTTGTGAACCATCTGCCGCTTTGCTTGCTGAGGCAGGTCCGAGTTGCGTATTTTTGGACCTCGACACCATTCAGTTTCCCTTGATTGTGAGAAATTTCGTCCCGGGAGATCGTTTCAGACCTCTTGGAATGTCCGGAACCAAAAAGGTCAAGGATTTTTTCATTGATGAAAAGGTCCCGATAAGAGTACGCAAGCTATGCCCTATCGTATTAAGTGAAGGAGCTGTTATATGGATTGGGGGGTATCGCTTGAGCGAGCTGGTGAAGATTACGTCTCAGACAAGAAAGGTCTTGAAATTAGAGCTCTTGGGTTATAATCTATTTAAATAATAGTAACATTTTAGCTTTTTGAAAATATATCCGGGTTAAAGAAATTGCAATAAGTATTTAAGCATGGTAATTCTATATGTTGTATTGCGAGTCACGGAATGTGAGACCTTGCATAACTGCCATTTTCCCGTGATGCGGCGTCAGGCTTCAAAATTTAATCCTCGAAATACCTAATGTATTCCTCCGGTTAAATTTTTCGCCTTCCTTGCCTGACGAAAAAATGTCACGTTTTGCAAAGGTCTCAATGTGAACAGTCACGACTAAAACATTAAGGAGGAATTTTTTGAGTCCATTTTACAAAAACTTAGCTTTATGGCTGGTTATCAGCCTCATGATGATACTGTTATTCAACCTTTTTAATCAGCCGAGAATACAGGATGCCGAAATAAGTTACAGTGAATTTCTGACTTCTGTAGAAAAAGGGGAGGTCACCGGTGTAGTCATAAGGGGATCCGAGATATACGGTACCAATTTCAGCGGTTCCCGGTTTAAGACTTTTGCTCCCCAGGATGTCGACTTAATCAGAATACTGAGAGATCGGGGCGTTTCCATAAAAGTCAAACCGGTTGAGGATTCCCCCTGGTATATGACTCTCCTGGTCTCATGGTTCCCCATGATCCTTCTGATCGCCGTCTGGATTTTCTTTATGCGGCAGATGCAGGCAGGAGGCGGAAAGGCGCTGTCTTTCGGCAAGAGTCGGGCACGGCTCTTGTCGGACAAATCCCGGAAAGTTACATTTGCGGATGTGGCAGGCATTGAAGAGGCCAAAGAAGAGCTGGAAGAGGTCGTTGCCTTTTTAAAGGACCCCAAGAAATTTACCCGCCTGGGCGGCAGGATACCAAAAGGAGTGCTTTTAATGGGCGCGCCCGGCACCGGAAAGACGCTCCTGGCCCGGGCAATAGCAGGGGAAGCAGAGGTCCCTTTCTTCAGTATCAGCGGATCTGATTTTGTAGAAATGTTTGTGGGCGTGGGGGCCTCACGCGTGAGAGACCTTTTTGTGCAGGGCAAAAAGAATGCCCCCTGCATTATATTTATCGACGAAATCGATGCTGTCGGGCGGCACCGTGGCGCAGGACTCGGTGGTGGACACGATGAGCGCGAACAGAAGTTGAACCAGTTGTTGGTCGAAATGGATGGGTTTGAGTCGAACGAAGGTGTCATATTGATTTCTGCCACCAACCGTCCCGATATACTCGATCCGGCGCTTACTCGCCCGGGACGCTTTGATCGGCAAATTGTCGTGCCGGTGCCGGATGTGCGAGGGCGTGAGGGGATATTGAAGATCCATACCAGGAAAACGCCTCTTGGAGACGACGTGGATCTTTCGATAGTTGCCCGCGGCACTCCCGGATTTTCCGGCGCTGATCTTGAAAACCTGGTCAATGAAGCAGCGCTCCTTGCGGCGCGTCAGGACAAGGAACGTATTGAGATGGCCGATCTTGAAGAGGCAAAAGACAAGGTCATGATGGGTACCGCACGAAAAAGCATGATCATCAGTGATGAGGAGAAACGGAACACAGCATACCATGAAGCAGGACATACACTGGTGGCAAAAAAACTCCCCGGCACCGATCCTATTCACAAGGTGACGATTATCCCTCGGGGCCGGGCGCTTGGATTGACGCAGCAGCTCCCGGTGGATGAAAAACACACCTATCCCCGTAACTACCTCATCAATAACCTGGCTGTCTTAATGGGGGGGCGTGCTGCCGAGGAACTGGTCCTTGACGACATGACAACAGGCGCCGGGAATGATATTGAACGCGCTACGGTCATGGCTCGAAAGATGGTATGTGAATGGGGAATGAGTGATACATTAGGGCCGCTCACATTCGGAAAAAAAGAAGAACAGATATTCCTGGGTCGTGAATTCGCGCAGCACCGGGATTATAGTGAAGAGACAGCTGTTGTAATCGACAAAGAAATAACACGGTTAGTGCACGAGGCCCATGAGACCGCAAAAAAAATTCTTACCGAGCACAATAACGCGCTCCATGCACTGGCAAATGCCCTCCTTGACAAGGAGACCCTTGAATCCGACGCTATAGATGAGATTATAGAAAAAGCCTCTGGAGAGAGTAAGTGAACTCAAAAATCATAGCTCATAGCAACAAAATATACTATTTAATTAGCCACGCCCCGGCGTGGCGGGACTTGTAGTAGCGCAGAGCTTTAGCTCTGCCATTATTTAAAAAGGCTTATGCAACATGCTCCTGGACGAGTTGTTGTCAGAACATCGTGTTCTGATCATGGGGATTCTGAATGTTACTCCGGATTCCTTTTCAGACGGCGGATTGTATATAGACCCTGATAAGGCAGTGGCGCAGGGGGAATCCCTTGAAGCAGACGGCGCGGACATCATCGATATAGGCGGGGTATCCACAAGACCTTTTTCCGTGCCTGTGCCGGTGGATAAAGAGATCGAGCGGGTTGTTCCGGTTATTAAAAAACTTTCCCGGCGTGTTTCCGTCCCGATATCCATAGATACGACCCGGGCTGAGGTGGCGCGCAGCGC
>JAUVFC010000160.1 GCA_030594505.1 Desulfobacterales bacterium | reverse complement strand
GAATGCTCTGGTGCTATTTTCATTTGTCCGGAGACATGGTTGCGGACAACCTCCCCTAGATACCGTGTTCCGTTCTTTTCGTCGGCCAGTACCATGTCGTGCCGGATTCCTGAGGCCACGACTACCTTTCGGACACCCTCGATACTGCGGAGCGCCTTTAAAAGCGAGATTTGTTTTTCATGGTTAATCCTGAGCTCGGGGCATATTTTTGGGAAAAGACATCGTTTCATCGGACAGCACCCATCTTTCAATTTTCTGGAGCACTCAAATCCGTACATATTGGCAGTTGGGCCACCCACATCCTTTATAGTTCCTTTAAACATTGGATGTGCTACAATCTGCCGTGCCTCGGCCAGGATTGATCGTTTGCTGCGACACCTGACCGTCCGGCCCTGATGCACAGCGATAGCACAGAAGCTGCATTCTCCATAGCATCCGCGGTGGGTGGCAATTGAGAAACGAATGGTCTCCAGGGCCTTCACTTCGCCATGCCTGCGATAAAACGGGTGGAGATCCCGTTCATACTCCAGGGCGTGTACCGCGTCGAGTTCCGCGCCTGAGAGATAGAGTGCAGGTGGATTTTGGATGAGATAGCGAGTGTCCTGCCTTTGGGCCAGAGGTGAGGCTGTTATGGGATCGTTGTTGCGGTGGAATGAGTTGAACATTCCCGTGAAAGCGTTTTTGTCTTCGGCCGCCTTTCGGAATGAAGGGAGTTTGAGGCAGCCGTCCGGTATTTCCCTTGAGATATAGCAGAGCCCGCGAATTTCCCGGGGATCGTTCCCATCCCTGATACAGGAGGCCAGCTCAACAACAGAACGTTCCGCCATTCCGTAGAGAAGGTAGTCGGCTTTTGCATCAAAGAGGATCGATCTCCTTATCTTGTCGGTCCAGAAATCGTAGTGAGCTATCCTCCGCAAACTTGCTTCGATGCCACCCAGGACAATGGGGCTGGTGCCTTTGAAGTGTGCCCTGATGAGATTACTGTAAACAATTACTGCCCGATCAGGGCGCCTGTTATTTACTCCGCCCGGGGTATAGTCGTCACGTTTACGCTTTCGCCCTGTTGCCGTACGATTGGCGACCATGGAATCGATGCATCCGCCGGAAACACCCCAGAACAGCTTCGGCTCTCCGATCCTGCCGACGTCCTTGTTCGATGTCACATCGGGCTGGGCAATGATGCCGACGCGGTAACCGGCGTTGAGGAGAACTTTGCCGATAACGGCCACACCCACGAAGGGCGAGTCGATATAGCTGTCGCCTGTAATGAGAATAATATCGATGTTGTCCCAGCCAAGTTGCTCTACTTCCCTCTTTGTTGTCGGCAGAAACATGGCGGTTTGTCTAAACTCCTTGAGCCGCGGACACTCCTGCAAGCCAACCGGTTGAAAATGCGGCCTGAAGATTGTATCCGCCCGTATCGGCCTGAATGTCAAGGAGTTCCCCCGCGATGAAGAGCCCCTTTGTCAGGCGGGATTCCATCGTCCTGGGATCGATCTCTCCCGTGTCTATGCCGCCGGCCGTTACAATTGCTTCGTCTAACGGACGATACCCGGTCACTTCCAGTCGAAAATCCTTGAGCCACGTTCTCAAGCGCCTTCGTTCTTTTGTGGAAATTCGGCCGGCCTGTCGATCGGGAGGGATTTCTATGAGGTCGAGACAGACAGGTATCATCTCGCGCGGCAGTAGTCCCCGCAAAAGGCTGCTGATATTCTCCTTACCCCGTGATGCGATGTCGCGGAGTAGTCGCGCATCGAGTTTTTTCTCGTCAAGCGCGGGTTTGAGATCAGCGGAAAGCACTACTTTGTGTCCCTCTCGCATGGCATCTACGGCTTCACCACTAAGCGTGAGGATAACCGGGCCGGTGACACCGGATTCCGTGAACATCATTTCCCCGAATGCTTTTTTGCGCCTCTTACTATTGACAAGCAAATGTGCTTTGATGTTGCGCAGGTTGAGTCCGGCCATCTTTCCCACTGCATCACCTGATGTTTCCAAAGGAACAAGAGCTGGGCGTATAGGCACAATGCTATGGCCGGCTGATACTGCTAACCGGTACCCGTCACCGGTTGATCCTGTTGCCGGGTATGAGGCCCCGCCCGTCGCTAAAATAACAGCATCACAGGGGATCTCCCTTCCGCGGGAAACGACACCCTTGATACGTTCGTTGCCGGTAGTAAGTTCGTCAACCTTTGAAGATAGTTTGATCTGTACGCCGCCCCATTCAAGCCATTGCAGGAGAGCGGCCAGGACGTCCGGTGCCTTTCCGCTTGCCGGAAAAACACGACCGCCTCTTTCCGTTACCAATTCTAATCCAAGCGCTCTGAAAAAGTCCATAAGGTCAGGAGTAAAAAAGCGCCAGAAGGCCTGTCGGAGGAAACTACCCGTTTTTCCGAAGTGGGCGATGAAATCCGGCAGATCTGCAATGTTGGTGATATTGCAGCGGCCCTTGCCTGCGATGCAGAGCTTGCGGGCGGGGTGTTTCATCTTTTCGAGAAGGAGCGTATGAGCTCCGGCTTCCGCAGCTTTCCCGACCGCCATCAGCCCGGCGGGCCCGGCGCCAATTACAACTATTCTCTGTCCAGTCATGTCTTTACTAAGGAGGGATATGGTCCAAAACGGGGGCATTTTTTTGAGATACCGCCTCTCTAAGGACATGCCCCCTTTTTCTCTGATCTTCACCGCCTCCAGTTGATCAGGCCTGATTTTGCCGATTTTTCCAGTATACTTAAATTCTCTACTGAGTTGAAAAGTTTTTCACACAACTCACATTTTCTATATTTAACAATTTCACTTGATTTGAATCCTAAATATGAAGCTATATTTGTTAGTCCCATTGTTCGAATAAGATAAAACAACATATTCTTTTCTTTTTTCTGAAATAACGCGTCGATACTTTGATCCTTCAGGTTGCCAAGAAATAAAAAACTTGTTTTTGTAAATCGATTTCCCGCATCACAACAGGCAAACATGTCAAGATCCGGAGAAAGATATGCATTCATTGAGCACATATTGGGGTGGTAATCTGTAAATATTCTTGGACGGTCGAATCCTCCTGCGCGACCAAAATACATCATAGGTTCCGGGAAGAACTTTAATTTGTTATCTCGAAGAAACTGTTCTAGTGAATCATCATGTCCTGAAAAATCAGTAACAAAAGAGATAAAATAATCGAGACCATATTTTTGACAACTGGAAGCCGCGTTGACAATGTTTCCCTGATGTATATGTTTTTGATGCCAACGACTAAAACTGATCCTCAATTGTGCCAAACCGCTCAGCATCAACTCTGAAACAATATTATCTGAATGTTCCTGAGTTTTTGCCCAATAGCCATTCGTAACAATTCTTGAATATATTCCATTTTGCTTGCATAGTTGAATAAGGTTACGGATATCATTAAAGAATAAAAGAGGTTCTCCTGCTGTAAAACTTATGCCTGTTACATCATAACGGGCCATTTCTTCAATAATTGCTTTTGCCGTATTAAATTCCATTTTTACATTTTGGGACAACTCATCAGCGGCAACACAATGATCACATTTAATATTGCACTGTGTTGAATATCCAAATGCTATTTGTCGTGAAATAGGGGGCATCCTATAAGCCTGGGGCCTTTACTTTAAGCGTCAAAAACAGATCCCTTTAAAATGGACCTAACCACGGGGTTTAGCCAATATTTCCAAAACCACTAATTCCAAAAATCTAACGGATGCCTTTGAGCGAATCAGGGTCACGGTATCCGCTCCCCTACTAAAGGGGCAAATCTACTCTTGGCTCTTGCTTAATATGTCTTTCAAGTTTTCCACACGTTTACCAATATCTTTATTCTTTTCCGTCTCGCGTTTTACTCTTGGATTCGATGTAATCCGAGCTTTTCCCACCTATCAATAATTTGCTTCACCTTTACAACTAGCGATGGAAACGATCCGGTTCAGGTCAGAAGGGAAATATTCGTAGGAATTTTAGGCCAAATCTAACATATAAGGCAACTGGTTGAAATGAATTCCAATATTATCGGTACATAGCATTATGGTCAAACAGATTCTGAAAATTTATGCAATAATAATTGGGGTCACCCTTTAGCCTGGGGTAAGGCATCCAGTAAGTGTTCTTTTGAGGTGGCAGCATGGGCAAAATAGCTTTTTGAGTTGACACGGATGGATTTGATAGTGATTACGGCCTTTATTAAGGAGGGAAAGCTGTCCGCAGCCCGCTTGATACCATTTAAGCAATGCCCGTTGATGGTCGTTAGTGGTGCGTCGATTTAAGGGACTGGTGCATTTCCTTTCTCATTTCCGTCGATAATCTCTGATGTGCCCTGACTATGTTAGAATAGCTGAGACCTCCAAAGAGCTCCCCTAGGTCTCACGCTGTAGCCTCGTAAGCCTGGATCCTGGAGCCTATCTCAGCAACTAATGTAAAAGCTCTGTCAAGATCAAATTTTTCAAAATCCTGAGGTCTTAATACGGGTTTTAGCTGTGTATCTAATTGAGCCCGCAGTAATTCTCTCCGGGAAGGAGATATATCGATGGGGTCATTGTCGGGAGCTTTTAATTTTTCTGTGATTAGCTCCATGAGCCGATGGCCTTTCAGATCCAGGTGGAGCCCACCTACGGCAAAATCGACATCGTATAAGTCACGTATGGCTGGTTCTCTTCGCGTTAGCGCCGCTCGAGTCTTTTCAGCATATGCTTCTTCCAGCGCTAATGCCATCACGATAAATTCAGGGACAGCCGGTTTTTTAGTGAATGGATTCATAAGGAGTGTACGGAGCTCACTACGTAT
>JAUVFC010000146.1 GCA_030594505.1 Desulfobacterales bacterium | reverse complement strand
TTATTCTATAAAGACTCCCCGCAATAAAAATGATGAAGGCAGCCCATGCCAGCGGCCCGCGTACCAATTCATACATTTGTTTTCCCCCCTTCAGTAAATGGTATCAAAGTTGTTGGCATTAAATGATCTTTAGGGAATATTTTTACCATTTTTATAAACGTTACATGCTTGCCAACGGGACTATTCGACGATAGTATTTCTTGTCTTCTATGCCGCATATAAGAACCTTGGTCCCATCAGGAGATATAATAGGGTCCCAAAGGGCTTCATACTTGCTGCCCCATATCTTGCCATTAACTGCTATGGCAAACTTGCCGTGTCTTTCTACTTTACAAATTACCTTATCTCCATCGGGGCTAAAAACAGGAGGCCAAATATTATCATAGTACGCACCGTCTCCGAGCACCTTCCCATCAACAACAAGAAACCAAAATCCCCTGTCTTTGGCAATAGCGGCTACCCTGCTGCCATCCGGGCTAAAATAAGGCCGCAAGACACATTCTCCGAACTTGGTTCGCCATGGCCGGCCATCTACAGCAACAGTCCATTTGGCAAACGATGTGGCAACTGTTGCCGCGATCCTCTCGCCGTCAGGGCTATAGGTTTGGTACAGGATATTGGTAAAACCCTTGTCCCAGACAAACGTTCCGTTGGTTGCCAGGAACCATCGGCCTCCTTGCCTTACAGGCGCGGTTACCACATCGTTGTTATGAGGATGAAAGACAGGCTCCCATGTACAGCCGGCTGTTGTCTCCCATGGAGTTCCATTTACGACAATACCGTAGTCACAAATAGCGGCTCTATATTCCGCGGCGATTTTCTTGCCGTCATTACTGATGCTAAGCCCGTAGAGATCTACGAAGTTGTTTTGCCACGGCTTGCCGTTTACCACCACCGACCATGTGCCATTCAAAAACCCTTCAAGATCAGCCTGGCCAAGGGGGACGGTTTGAGCAATAGCGGCCACGGTTTTCCCGTCAGGGCTTATGACATAACTTGCTATACTCTGCAGTTCCTTAGAACATTCCCATGTTTTTCCCTCAACTGCGATCCCATATACATCGTCCTGTTTGACAGTTGCCGCGATCACCTTGCCGTCGGCGCTGAACTTGGTATCCCAAATATACTCGTAGGAGTTTTCCCAGGCCTTTCCGTCCACAGCCATAGTCCATTCCATGTCCTTTGACGCCAAAACAGTGAGCCTGCCGTCAGGGCTGAATCTGGAATACCATAGCTTTTCATATGGTTCTTCCCACGTCTCTCCATTGACACATACGTTGAATTCTCCTTCCCCTATTTTTACAATAGAGGCAATCTTCTCGCCGTCGGGACTCACATAAGGCTCCCAGACATCTTCAAACCGGGCCTTCCATTCTGCTGTGTCGGCAATCATCTTTTCCTTGCTTTTCCAGTCCCAATTTTCCAAATCAGGCATTCTCACACCTCCCTAATTTTTGTTTGGAGTCTGATATGCTTCAGGCCTATAAGAATTTATTTTCATATTGCTTGGCGGACCATTGCTGCCATTTTGGTGCCGGGGTAATTTTGTTCTACTAAAATCGTATACAACCTTAGACCATTCTTTACAAAAGGTCAAGGTAAAAACGATGGTAAACGGTTGTTTTAAAAGAAAAACAAGTAAGTCTAACTGTTTAGTGTTATTAGGTTAATTAGAGTTGTGTGTTAATAGTGTCTTTTTTTCTTGACACGGAGAGACCTGATTGTTATAGGATAAGCCCTTGTATATTTAGTGTATATGTATCAGAAGAATGTCCGTACGGTATAGCAATTGAAACCTTGGACCAAGTAAGTTTGAGAGATCACACAAAAAACGGAGGGTTCCCATGTATGAATTTGTAAGAGGGCCGTTGGCCTTGATTTCATTTGCCATCTTTTTTATCGGGATTATTGTCAGAGTCGTCTGGTACGTGAAAGGTCTTGATTGGAGACTCGACAGAGTGGCCTATCTTGAAAAGGCTGATTACGGTATTCGGGGCGCCCTGAAATCTATCTTCCACTGGATATTACCGCTCAATCATACAACCGCAAACCACCCGATTTTTATGGGGGCGACTTATCTTTTCCACATATGCCTCCTTACGGCTCCACTCTTGTTAGTGGCTCATGTCATGCTGATAGAAGAATCGTGGGGCATTAGCTGGCCTACCATACCTGATACCATAGCGGATTATATGACCTTGGCGGTCATTGCCGCGGGAGGTTTCTTGTTTGCTCGTCGTTTAGTCTTACCCTACGTTAAAATCTTGACCACCGGATCTGATTTTCTTGTCTTGTTCATTGCGTTAGCTCCATTCATTACCGGCTTTATTGCCTATCATCAGTTGATGGGATACAAGTTCTGGTTGATCGTGCATATTCTCTGCGGCGAAATAATGCTGATAGCGATTCCCTTTACCAAACTGTCTCATTTTGTTCTCTTCTTCTGCTCACGTGCTCAAATCGGTATGGATTACGGGATAAAGAGAGGCGGGCAGAAAGGGAGAGGAGTTGCCTGGTAATCCGGTAATAGTGACTCGATAATAATTGTTATCAATAACTTCATTTTAAGGAGAGATAGATATGGCAGAAGAAGCAAAAGAGCAAATCGTGGCGCCTCTTGTTACCAGAGTCCCTATTAAGACCAAAGAGGAACTCGATACCTTGTTAGCGGATAGACAGGGCAGAGGGTATTACAAGGAACTCGATGCATTCCCTGTTGATACAGAGGCATTGAAGAAAACCCTGGAAGCTACGTTTAAGTCCCGCCTAAAGACATGGCTTAAGATTTGTGCCCATTGCGGCATGTGCGCGGATGCCTGCCATTTTTATATCGCAAATGACAATGACCCGGAGCAGGTTCCCTCTTACAAAATACAATCTACCCTTGGCGAATTGGTAAAGAAAAAGGGGAACGTAGATAACGCGTTCATGCAGTATTGCATGGATACGGCATGGGGAAAGTGTACCTGCTGCAACCGGTGCGGAATGTATTGCCCCCATGGGATCGACATGGGCGCTATGATGAGCTACCTGAGAGGTCTCTGTTTTTCCCAGGGTTTCGTGCCGTATGAATTGAAAATCGGATCAGGGATGCATTGGGTATACAAGGCTCAGATGGATGTTACCGTACAAGATTTTGTTGAGACTTGTGAGTGGATGGCAGAGGAGTATGAGGATGATTGGCCGGGCCTGAATATCCCTGTTGATAAAGAGAACGCGGATATTTTATATACAATAAATGCTCGTGAGCCCAAACATTATCCGGAGGATATTGCAGAGGCCGCGATTTTGTTCCACTTAACCGGTGAGAACTGGACCGTTCCCAGCGAGGGGTGGGAAGAGACCAGCCTTGTGATGTTTGCCGGTGACTGGGCGGGTTGCAAGATGCAGGTGGAATCGGTTTTTGAGGCAATGGAGCGGCTCAAACCAAAGAGAATGGTAGTAACCGAATGCGGCCACGCGCACCGGGCCACGGTTACCGAAGGTCCATATTGGGCCGGCATAAAAAGTGGAGATACGCCTGTCCCGACACAGCATTATGTTGAATGGTTATTAGAGGTGCTGGAAAATGGAAAGCTTAAGTTAGACCCGTCTAAAAAGATTAAAGAACCGGTAACACTTCAGGACCCATGCAATTATGTCAGAAATGCCGGGCTGGCTGAAGTTACCAGAAAAATTATGCCTTACATAGCAGAGGATTTCCGCGAAATGGCTCAAAACCGTGAGCAGAATTTCTGTTGCTCCGGAGGTGGCGGCATGAATGCGTTGGGGCGTTACCGAGAACAAAGAAACATAGGCTTGAGGGTCAAGCGCGATCAGATTTTAGCCACCGGGGCAAAATTTGTGGTTTCCGCGTGCCACAACTGCTGGGATGCGCTCAGAGATCTTGAAGAAGAATACAAGATCGGAATGAAGTGGAGCTTTTTAAAGCCTATTATTCTTAAAATGGTGATTGTGCCGGATCATTTAAAACCAAAAGCTGAATAACGACTGCGTGATAACAAAAATGGGAGGCATATTGGAATGAAAAAGAAAAATATAGCGTTATATATAGCGATGGCGGGTCTGGCGTCTCTTTTGGTTATGGGCGTGGCATATGCCCAGGATGAGATTCAGTGGTTGGAACATGATATCTTTGTGGGACGTGAGAGACCTGCGGCTGCTTTCCCGCATGCTCTTCATGCTGACGAGATTGGGATCGATTGTCTCGATTGTCACCATATCTACGAAAACGGCGAGAATGTCTGGGATGATTCCGAAGAGTCCGACTGTACCGCGTGTCATAAGCTTGAGGCAGAGGGCAAGACGATGTCTGCGGAAAAGGCGCTCCATGCCAATTGCAAGGGTTGCCACAAGAAGGAAGGCAAAGGTCCTATTACGTGCGGTGAGTGTCATCCCTGGAAAAAGAAATAGACCAAAACAGGCTGTGCAGGGAGATCAGAACTCCCTGCACATTTAATCCTTCGACTAAGTAATTACCTCAAAAAAGTAAGTACCGGCTTTTTCCTTTCTTTCTATCCTGTAGCTGTAACAAGATATTGATATGCCGGAGATCAGTTCCGGCTAAGGTAGGGTTCTATGCAGCGATTCAAACAATATATGGGTAAAAGCGTTAACGTGAACAACATCAAGGACGCGGACCAGCTTGCTTCCTTTGGCATGATATGCAGATATCTGCCCGATCCTCCGGAGGATTTTGATGAGTTCGAGTTTGTCAGCGATTATCACGGAAAGGATAATCTGGGGGTGATGGTCACGGTAGAAATGGAAAAGATCAAAAGGATGTTTTTCGGGATGATCTCTCCGGATGATCCTGATGTAGTTCGAGCCCTGACCGAGACCGAATTAAAAGAACTTTTGGATGAAAAGTGAGAAAATTTCCAGAGGTTTTTTGACTACATTACACAGTAACAATAGAATAAAACTCATACCCACTTCTTCACAATGATGACTTCGTAAAAAGTCTTCAATTCGCTTGATTGATCACTTTTTAAAGGTTCTAAGTTCGCTTCGCTAAATTGCAAAAACTCGGGCTTACGCCCTCAAACAGTTTGCAATTTTTACGCTTCGCTTCACTAAGAACCTTT
>JAUVFC010000200.1 GCA_030594505.1 Desulfobacterales bacterium | reverse complement strand
TCGATATGAGCAACGGTATAGAGTTTTATCCCCTTTTCTTGAGCAGCTTTTGCTACAATAATAGGGAACTGCCCGCCGCCTGCAATTAAGCCGAGTTTTTCTATTGTTGTATCCATTCCCTAACCTTCCAACCTCTCACCTTGTAAACCCTCGCTCCGAAGACTTGATAAAATCTATAAAATTAACCACTTCGGGTATCTGTTCTACCTCGGCTTCAATTCGATCCATTGCTTCATTACTGCTTAAACCCAGTCGGAACAGGATACGGTAGGTTTTTTTGAGAAGAGCAATGGTGTCTTTTGAAAAATTATGTCGTTGTAATCCGACCGAGTTTAATCCGAACAGTTTTGCACGATCTCCCGATGCAATTACATATGGCGGAATATCTTTGGTAACCGCTGATGTTCCACCAATAAAAGCATAGTTCCCGATTCGGACAAACTGATGAATAGCCACCAGACCGCCTATAGTGGCAAAATTACCTACAGTTATATGTCCGGCCAATGTAGCGGCGTTGGCAAAGATCACTCCACGGCCCGTCTTGCAGTCATGGGCAATATGGGTATAGGCCATAAGGAAATTCTTTTCACCGATTTTCGTGATCCCATCTCCTTCTTCAGTCCCCCTGTGAATTGTTACAAACTCCCTGACAATTGTTCCGTTTCCAATTTTAACAAAGGTCTTTTCCCCTTTGAACTTAAGGGACTGGGGTACGGCTCCTATAGCAGCATGCGGAAAGATCCGGCAGTTGGTTCCGATAGTGGTATACGGCTCGATGGTTGCGTGAGAGCCGATTGTGGTTCCGGCCTCAATACGGACATCCGCAGCAATAACAGCATAAGGGCCGATGGTAACATCCGGGTCAACTTCAGCCGTTGGATCGATAATTGCCGTTGGATGTATCATTCGCCTTTCTCCAGCATAGCCATCAATTGCGCCTCAGCCACCACATTCCCATCCACCGTCGCCTTTCCTGCCATCTTTAAGGTAAGTCCTCTCCGTTTTGTCATTGTCACGTCCAGAATAAGTTGATCTCCCGGCACTACCGGTTTCCTGAAACGAACCTTATCCAGCCCCAGAAAATAGAGCACCTTCCCGTGCTGCTCGGGAGGCGCCGATGCAAAGGCAAGCACGCCGCCCACCTGCGCCATTGCTTCTACCATCAAAACCCCCGGCATAATGGGAATGCCGGGGAAATGCCCCTGAAAGAAGGGCTCGTTGATCGTGACATTTTTAAGACCTACTATTCGCTCATCCGCAACCAGTTCCACAATCCGGTCTACTAAAATAAAAGGATACCGGTGAGGCAAAAACTCCATTATCTTTCGAATGTCATATACCTGTTCCATCTCTTCCCCTTTCTTTTTCCAGGCTTATAATCCGTTTTTCCAGTTCTTTTATCTTTTTTCCCATTTCCGGAAGTTTCGGGATCATGACTGAAGACCTTAACCACGTATTGTGCGGCATATCCGGGTACCCGGACACGACATGCCCTGCCGGGACCGACTTGACGACACCTGATCTTGCCCCAACCGTCACGTTGTCTCCAATTGTGATATGACCTGCCACCCCGGACTGGGCGGCAATGGTCACGTGCGATCCTAATGTCGCACTTCCGGCCATCCCCACCTGTGCGACTATAACGGTATCCTCGCCCACCGCCACATTGTGCGCGATATGTACGAGATTATCCGTCTTGACCCCCCGCTTGATCCAGGTCGCCCCGAACGTAGCGCGATCAATGGTGTTTCCGGCGCCTATTTCTACGTCGTCATCTATCCTGACAATTCCGACCTGCGGGATCTTGAAATAACGATCCCCATCCGGGACAAATCCGAACCCATCGCTCCCGACCACAGACCCTGCATGTATGATCACCCTGTTTCCGATCCGGCACCGTTCCAATATGGTTACATTAGGATAAATAAGGGCGTCGTTTCCTATTACAACACTGTCTCCAAGGACAACCCCTGCCATCAGCGCAACACGGTCCCCGACAGCAACACCATTCCCGATAACAACACCGGGGGATACGGAGATATCTTTGCCATGTTTGAAATCATCTCCCACAAAAGCCCTGTCAGAGATCCCCGGAACAGGCCTGGGAACAGCGTGAAACAGGGTGGAAACCCTGGCAAAAGCCAGGTAAGGGTTTGCTGCGCAAATCAATCCCTTTTCCGCCTCCCGTATCTCCGGAGGTGCAATGATCGCGGCCGCCCTTGTCTCGTTAATCCGTTTTATATACTTTGGCGATCCCACAAATGTGATTTCTTCCGGGCCGGCATCCTCAAATCCAAGAATCCCCTTAATAATGATGTCGGGGTCACCTATCAATTCACCTTCAACAAGGTCGGCGATTTCTCGTAAAGAATATTCCATATCAATAGTGCCTGTCAGTGATTTTAGTCAAGCGCGTTGAGCTTGCGAATCACTTTGCCCGTAACATCAATGGCGTTGGGAGCATACATAACGCCACCGGCCTTTCTTTCCATAATAAGCGTATAACCGTCTTTTTTCCCGAGCTCCTCAACGATCATACCAACCTTTTTCTCCAATTTTCCGAGAAGTTCGTTTTGTAATTCATTTAATACCCTGGAGTACTGCCGCTGCAGCGATTTAATATCATTAATCTTATTTCGCAGCATCCGTTCCTGGTCCTCCCTGGCCTCTTTATTCATAACCAAAGATTTTTGATCAAGTTCTTTTTTCATCCTTTCAATCTCGGATTCCTTTTTTTTCAGGGTCTTTGTCATCTCGTTGCCGCGATCCTTGATCGTTTTTGAAGATGCCTTCCCTATATCGGATTTTTCTATAATTTTTTGAAAATCAATGATACCTATTTTGGCCATATTGGCGCCATACGATATGTTCCAGCATCCGAACAGGCAAATCGTTACAATAAAAAATGACCTGAAAATAGTATTCATGGATCTCCTCCTTATATCTCAGATGATAACTAAGATACTATTCTTATACAAATATATTATTGTTGTCAAACAGTTGAATGTCCGTTGTCGGGTCATCTTGCAATTTCGGCAACGGACAACAAACATCATTAAAATAGTGCACCAATAGAAAATTCCCAACGACCCTTAACTTCTCCGGGTTCTCGATCGAGTATGCGACCATATTCCAGCCGCATCGGCCCTATAGGTGAATACCATCTGATCCCATAGCCGATACTTTCCCTGACTTCGCGCAAGTCCATGCTTTCATCATCATTATATGCCTGTCCGGCATCGTAAAACAATAACCCCATGAATCCGGCGTCCTTTATCAGCGGGAATAAAAATTCCGCATTAAATTGTATCATCTTATCTCCGCCGATCTTGTCACCGGTGTCAGGATCTTCCGGGCCGATGTCTCTCCAGTTAAAACCTCTGACAGAGTTCATTCCGCCGAGGAAAAAGCGCTCGTATACGGGGAGCTTCCCCCCCCTATTCTCTTTAACAAATCCGACTCTTCCGTGCAGCGCCCCTACGGTATCCCAAAAGAGGGGGAAGTACCAGCCGGAGTTCGCCACGTATTTTGTAAACGCTATATCACCTCCAAACGGATCTCCCGCCCATTCAATGGAAAGGCTGTTGTCTGATCCTTCGGTCGGATTGAAAATCCGGTCCCGTGAATCTCTTCTCACAATGCCTGTTACGCTGCTCGATGTGAATTCCCCCTCCATGTCTTGAATCACCTCGGCTACTACTGCTGCATCATCTATTTGAATCTCAGCCTTTTCGTAACCGTAGTGGAAAAACGCCCTGGTATAATCGGTGAATCGATATCCAAAACGGAGCTTTCCCCCTGTACTATCTTTATCATATGTATCATAATCCATCTCCTGGTTATAGAGGTCAAAGCCTGCGGAAAGAGGGGTGTCAAACAACCATGGTTCCGTAAAACTCAGGCTATATGTTGTCGAACGC
>JAUVFC010000120.1 GCA_030594505.1 Desulfobacterales bacterium | reverse complement strand
TTTCCGATGCCTTATTCTCAAGGGGAGGGGACTTTTTATTGATTAAAACGTTCTTCAAGTTCTTCAATCAGGAGATAGGTCGCCCTGTCCGGTTTCAGAAGAGTATTCCAAGCCCGTAATGCATAAATTCAATTTCCTGGCCATCACGATCTTCTCCCTTGTAAAAACCGATCTCAGGCATTACTCGGACTTTCTTCCCGATCGACAGGGTCAGCGTGGCTCCCGGAATAGTTTCAGTATAGTCGTCCTCTATGTCTGATGACACCTGTCGAAGTAAAACTTTCGGGGCGAGAGTTACGCTAAACTTTTCCGAGAAATTCAATGTCATAAGAAGAGCCGGATAAAAATCAAGATAATTGGTTTTTACATCACCAACTTCAACACCGGTATAGCCGACCCCCAGGTCTATAGCCATATCCAGTATGTCACCGTCGACAAACTGGTATTTACCATCGAGGACAACACCCATAAAAGGAAAGGAAGCATAGACCTTCCCGCCAAAATCAAAACTTTCGCTAACGCCGATTCTAAAGAGAAATTCCGGAATAGAATAAGTGATATCTTCATAATCAGTTTCCACGCCCTCTTCAGGGGATATACTCGTGAATGTCAATCCTACACCGAACCGAGCCTCATCCGGGTCTAAAACCTGAGCCGTCTGATAACTGCTAAAACTTGTACAGCCAATAAAAAAAGTCCATGAGATCAAAACCAGCAACAAGAAAAATTTACGCATAATGTTATCTCCCCTCTCTTTACAAAAGTTCCGGCGCTATGTGGATTGCGCTGGCGATCAATGAATAGCATGTTTCGGCAAGGTCATGTTTTTGATATAAGTTTTAAACTCATCTTAACACGGACCAATCGTATGCGTCAAGGAAGTTGTGGTTTTGAACGGGGCAGGTTTGGGAAAAGGCTTGACATGGTCGAGAACAAGAAACTATTATCCAATTTACAGGATAAATTACGTCTGATGACCTCGTAAAAAGCCCATTTTGTTCACTTCATGAGCATTTTGGGCGCACTTGAGACGTTCAGCTAAAATGCTAAAACTCGGGCTAACACCCTCAAACAGTTAGCATTTTTTAACGCTGAACATCTCAAGCGCTTTTCTCCCAAAATGCTCAAAGTCGTTCATAAAAGACTTTTTACGAAGCCATCACGTCTGGACCCGCACATAATCAAGGAGGAAGCTGCCATGGATGAACCGAGAATCGGAGCCTGGATCTGCGATTGTAAGGGGCAAATTTCAGACAAGATTGATACGCGGTATCTTGAGGAAGAGACTAAAAAACTTCCAAATGTTGTTTTTGTCAAGCGGGTGGGGCTCCTGTGCGCCAAGGAGGAGATTGCCCGTTTAACAGCAGCGCTAATAGATGCCGGCACTGATCGTCTCTTATTTATAGGATGTTCTGCCAGATCATCCCTTCGTTTCCCCGAACAACAGATAGTAAGCGCACTTAAGCATGTTCACATCGATGAGGCCCTGTTTGAAACGGCAAATGTGCGGGAACAGTGCGCCTGGATACATGAACCAGGGGAGGCGGCCACGTCCAAGGCCTTAGACGTTATTAAAATGGCTCACGCGCGTCTTATGTTGGACGTGTCCCGTGGACCCGCGGTGAAGATTGTTGAAAAGTCCCTGGTAGTGGGCGGCGGCCCGGCAGGGCTCGCGGTGGCCAAGGACCTGGCCGGCGTCGGCAAAGAGGTCACACTCGTTGAACGGGGCGCCTATCTGGGAGGGAGATTATGCCAGATTCCATTTCTTTTTCAGACCGAAAATTGGTCCGGTCGTTGCGTAAGTATTTGTGTGGGGCCGTTGCAGGCATCAGATGCGGTATTAAATCCTCTGATCGATGCCTATACACAATCGTCGGTTGAACGCGTGGAAAAGGTTGACGGCAACTTCCGCGCCCGCATCGAGGTGGGGGCGCCATATGTCGACCCGCAAATATGTATCTCTTGTGGCAAATGTTCGGAAGTCTGCCCTGAAGATGCGACCAGCGATTTCAATGAGGGACTTTTTGTTAGAAAGGCTATTGATAAAGATTTCCCGCGAGCAGTCCCTGATGTTTATAATATTCTCGACGCCTTTTGTACAAAGTGCGGGGAATGCGTTGAGGTTTGTCCTACAGACGCCATCGACCTTGAAGCACGGCCTGAGATCAGGGAGGATACCTTTGGGGCGGTCTTTCTTGCCACCGGTTTTGATTCGTATGATCTAAAACAAAACGAGGAATTCAACTACGAATCGCCGAATGTGGTTACCGGAATAGAGTTCGAACGCCTGCTCGATCAGGGAGTACAATGCCCGTCAAATGGAAAAGTGCCGGAGCACATTGTGTTTGTCCTTTGCGCGGGGTCAAGAGCAACACGAGAAAAGGAAGGCAAAGGCGTGCCTTATTGTTCTAAAACGTGCTGCGGCATCACTATGAAGCAGGCCGAACGTGTCGCGCTGACCATGGAGGAGACCGAGGTCACGATTATCTACTATTACGACATTCGCACCTACGAAAGAACATTTGAAGAGCTGTACGACAATGTAAGAAGGATGGGAATCGAATTTGTTAAGGGCAACATTGATTCCGTTGAAGAAGATGAGGAACAGGGCCTTACTGTGAGCCTTGCTCAACTCGATGACCAGGCATCGTCTTCCGGCGGCCAGTATGAGTTTGAGGACGGGTCCCTTAAGCTAAAAGCGGACATGGTCGTGCTTGCCTCGGCCCAGACCCCTAAAAAGGGCGCTGATACTCTTGCCAAACAGCTTAAGCTCGCTACTGATCCGGCTGGCTTTCCGATGGAGAATCAGCCGCGCTTGTTTCGGCCCACCGAGTCCTTTGTAGACAGGGCATACGTAGTTGGAGCCTCCACAGGCCCTAAGGTTGTCCAGCAAGCCGTGGAGCAGGGCAGGGCCGCGGCCATGAGCGCTCTCCCTTATCTTATGAAAGGGGAAAAGGAGCTTCCTAAATTTGTGAGCAGCATTGACCCCGAGGTCTGCATCAACTGCCGCATCTGTGAAACGGTCTGCCCGCACGGGGCGATTGCTATTACCGAAGAAGGGGTGATTACTGACCCGGCCTTCTGTCAGGGCTGCGGGTTTTGCGCGGCCGCCTGTCCGACTCACGCCGCAAAATTGATCAACTTTACCGACAGACAGATACTTGACCAGGTGGATGTCGCTTTTGGCGGACTTAAGGAGGGAGAGCCGAAGATTATGGCGCTTCTCTGCTACTGGTGCTCTTATTGCGGGGCGGACCTTGCAGGGGCGAACGGCCTGCGGGCCCCGGTCAATTACAGGAGTATCCGTATCCGTTGTTCGTCTTCGGTTAATACCGCACTTATCGTAGAGATGTTCCGCCGGGGGGTGGATGGCATCCTTATTGGCGGTTGTCCGCCACAAAGCTGTCACCATATAAACGGCAACTATCTCACGGACAAGAGGATGGCGCTTTTAGGCAACCTTATGGATCAGCTCGGTCTGGCCGGAAGTCGCCTTCGTTTTGATTATATCGGAGTCCCGCATTCTCAGAAATTTGTTGACCTGATAACCGAGATGGACAAGAAGCTTCGGGAGCTGGGCCCGAATCCAGCGGGGAAGCTGCGGGGAGATAACTGATGGCCGACAAGATAAAGATCGCGATTAACTGGGCGAGCGCGTGCGGTGGATGCGACGTTTCACTCCTTGATATTGAAGAGAAGATCTTCGACATTGTTGCTGTCGCGGATATTGTTTATTGGCCGGTTGCCATGGATTTTAAACGCGAAGACATACTCGCCATGGGCAAGGACAGCATCGACATCGGGCTTTTCAACGGCGCTGTAAGGAGTTCGGAACAGGCCGAAGACGCTGAGATGTTGAGGGAGCGGTGCAAGGTCCTGATCGCCTATGGGTCGTGTGCCTGTTTCGGCGGCATTCCCGGGCTGGCCAACGTTTCCGACCGTCAGGGAATCTTCGATGTAGTCTATAGAGAGACGCCTTCCACAGTAAATCCCGAAAACGTCACTCCCCAAACGAGCTGCGAGGTAAAAGGGGAAACCGTTACCCTCCCTGAATTTTTTGATACTGTGCTGGCCCTTCACCAGATCGTGGATGTCGATTATTACCTCCCGGGGTGTCCTCCTCCGACGGAGCGTATCCTCGACGCGGTGAATGTTATCGCTAACTATGCTAAAAGAGGGGAGCTCCCTCCCAAGGGGGCTGTGATCGCCTCAAACAAGGCGCTGTGCGACGAGTGCGAACGCGTTGCGACCAAGACGGAAGAGCGTATCGAAAAAGTAGTCCGGCCGCACGAAACAGTCGCGGATCAAAAACTCTGTTTTCTCGAACAGGGTATACTCTGCATGGGTCCGTTTACCCGCGGTGGCTGCGGGACCACCTGCATTAACGCCAACATGCCCTGCCGGGGATGCTTCGGCCCCACGAAAGAACTGCTCGATCCGGGAGCGGAGGCGCTTTCCACGTTTGGCTCTATTGTCGGCGCGGGTGGGGAGGATTTTGTTGCCCGCGCACAAATGAAGGCTGCGGTTAACAACATCAAGGACCCGCTTGGGACCTTTTATCGCTTTACATTTCCCTGCGCTCTTATTAACCGGACCGTGAAAGATGGGGGGAATAATGAGTAAAAGAATCACCATTTCTCCGATAACCAGGCTGGAAGGTCATGGAAAGATAGATATTATCCTGGATGACGACGGCAATGTCAAGGACAGCTACTTTCAGGTGGTTGAACTGAGAGGTTTTGAAAAGTTCTGTCAGGGGCGCCCTGTAGAGGAACTACCCCGGATTATGCCGAAGATTTGCGGTGTCTGCCCCGGGGCGCACCACATGGCTTCTTCCAAGGCAGCGGACGCGGTGTACAATATAACAATTCCTTCAGCCGCGAAAAAGCTGCGCGAACTTTTCTACAATGCGCATATCTCACACAGCCACATCCTTCATTTCTTTGCCCTGGGGGCGCCTGACTTTGTCCCCGGAGCGAATGCCGATCCGGCAAAGAGGAATATCCTGGGGCTTATCGAGACAGTGGGTAAAGATGTAGGGATGGAAGTTATTAAGAACAGGGGATATGCCCAGAAGATACAGGGAATGATCGCCGGTCATCCCATTCATCCCGTAGGATCACTGCCCGGCGGCCTTGCCAAACCTATTACCGAGGAGGAGAGGGCTGAAATCGAAAAGATGGGTGAATCAATGGTAGCCTTTGCCCGGGCAGCTCTGAAGATCTTTGACGACCTGGTGTTGGCCAATAAAAAATATGCGGAATTGATTGCCGGGGATACCTACTATCACGAAACTTACTACATGGGGCTTGTGGATGACAACAACAAGGTGAATTTCTATGACGGCAAGGTTCGCGTGGTTGACCCGGAAGGGAAGGAATTCGCCTTGTTCGAGGCAAAGGATTACCTTGACCACATTGGAGAGCATGTGGAGCCCTGGTCTTATTTGAAGTTCCCGTTTCTAAAGGCCGTGGGTTGGAAGGGACTAATTGACGGCACTGAAAGCGGTGTCTATCGCGTAAATTCTCTCGCCCGGCTCAATGTGGCAGATGGTATGGCCACACCGCTCGCCCAGGAAGCGTACGAGAAGATGTTTTCTCATTTCGGGACCAAACCGGTACACAATACACTTGCATTTCACTGGGCGCGGCTGATCGAAAATCTTTTTGCCTCTGAGGAGGTATTACGCCTTGCGAGAGACCCCGAGATAACAAGTCCTGACGTGCGCGCGGTCCCCACGGAAACCCCAAAGGAGGGAGTGGGTGTTGTGGAGGCCGCCCGGGGGACGTTGTATCACCATTATGTCACTGACG
>JAUVFC010000046.1 GCA_030594505.1 Desulfobacterales bacterium | reverse complement strand
ATTTTTCCGGACGAGCTTTCAAACGCAGGGTCCTCGATCTTCTCGGTCAGGCCGATTTTGATCAGGCATTGGATGAATTGTGTCGACTGCCGGGCCGCCGGGTGATCAATCCACTTTTTTCTTTTCTTTGTCATACCGATCAGAAAATAAAATGGCGTGCGGTCACGGCCATGGGCGTAACCGTTGCGAATCTGGCAGAAAAGGATATGGAGTCCGGCCGTGTAGTAATGCGCCGGCTCATGTGGATGCTCAACGACGAGTCGGGTGGCATCGGCTGGGGCGCACCGGAGGCCATGGCTGAAATCATGGCCTGTCACGAGGGGCTTGCAAAGGAATATGTGAATATTCTGATTTCTTACATGCGGGAGGAAGCAAGCTTCCTGGAGTACGAATTGTTGCAGCGTGGCGTGGTCTGGGGTGTGGGGAGATTGGCACAGGCGAGATCGGCCCTGATGCGGTCAAAAGATGCCGGCCAATACCTTGGCCCATATCTTAAATCCGGGGATGCTACGGTGAGAGGTCTTACTGTATGGGCCATGGGATTGCTCGGAGGCGAGGAAGTTCTCTCAAGAATTGGAGGCCTTCTGAGTGATAACACCGAAGTCGAAATCTATTTGGATCGTCAACTGGTTGCTTACCGTGTTTGCGATCTGGCCAAGGAGGCGTTGGCTGTGCTGAATTAATCATGACTGTTGACATGTCGCCAATAATGAGCAGGGAAAGACTTGATGAATTATACACGAGATATAATCGACGCGAATTTGTCCACCCGGATCCCCTTGAGTTCCTATACGATTATGAAGATCTCCGTGACCGTGAAATAGCGGGCCTCGTGGCTTCGGCGCTCGCTTATGGGAGGGTGGCCCAGATACTCAAAAGTATTGCTTCTGTTTTTGAGCGGATGCAGCCCTCTCCATCGATGTTTTTGGGGAGAGCTTCACGTGAATCACTTCTTGAAACCTTTGTGGGCTTCAAGCATAGGTTCTCCGACGGGGAAGACCTATCCATGATGCTTTTCGGGGTCAAGCAGGTACTCGATCGATACGGTTCTCTTCACGCGTGCTTCGCATCCTTCCTTAATAATAATGACGATACAATTCTTCCGGCGCTTTCAGCCTTTGTAAATGAATTGACTTCCGAGTCTAATGGACGCCGCAACAGCCTCCTCCCATTGCCGACGCGCGGGAGTGCGTGCAAGCGCCTTCACCTTTTCCTGCGTTGGATGGTGAGGCGGGACGACGTGGATCCGGGAGGATGGGATACTATCCCGGCTTCCAAGCTGATTGTTCCCCTTGATACCCATATGCACAGGATCTGTCTGGCGCTCAGGCTGACACAGCGAAATCAGGCAGATATGCGTACTGCCGCAGAAATAACCGCTGCCTTTAGAACGATCGCTCCCGAGGACCCGGTCAAATACGATTTTGCTCTTACGAGGTTGGGAATTCGGGATGACACGGATCTGGACGCATTTTTGAAGCAATGTGATATTCCGTAAGGAATTCAGGAGGTAGGGTTGCAAAAACCATTTTAGAAGGAGGGTAAAATGCCTATCGCAACGGTCCATGTTATTCCATTAGGCACGGCTACTCCCAGTGTGGGGAGTTACGTCGCAGACTGCGTCAGGGTATTAAAAGAGGCAGGGGCAAGCTTTGAGGTGAATGCCATGGGAACGGTCATTGACGGGGAGATTGACGAGATCTTGAACCTGGTCAAAAAAATGCATGCGGTTCCATTTGAAAAGGGGGTCCAGCGGGTTGTCACCACGATCTCGATTGACGACCGCCGTGACAAGAAGGTGACCTCTCGAGAAAAGCTGGCATCTGTCATGAAAAGGTTAGGAGGCTGTCCGAGAATTCTCGGATAGCCTCCTATAGGTCTAAGAATCCGGGGATTGTGAAATCTGTTCCGGTTTACCCTCGGCCTCGGTCTCGGGCATATTGTTCAGCACCTGCTCAAAGGCCTCAGCCACTCTCTTGTCAAATTGTGCGCCTGCATCTTTTTTGATCCTGGATAATGCCTCTTCCCTGGTCTTGGCCTTGCGGTAAGGGCGGTCGGATGTCATAGCGTCAAAGGCGTCTGCAACAGCTATAATACGAGAAAGCATCGGAATGTCTTCCCCTTTCAACCCATCCGGATACCCATTTCCATCCCAACGCTCGTGGTGATGACGTATAATGGCCTGTTCTCTATGCAAGAAGCCGAGATGTTTGATAATATTTGCTCCTATTCCCGGATGGAGCTTGATAATGTCGATTTCCTCATCGGTCAAACGAGAATCCTTTAGCAATATATTATCCCGAACACCGATCTTTCCGATATCATGGAGATACCCCGCAAAGGTAAGAAGCTCCACTTCCTTATCCGAACACCCTAAGCGCCTGGCAATTTTTACCGATAGCTCAGTTACCCGCCTTGAATGTTCACGTGTGTAAGGGTCTCGAGCTTCAATCGTCTCTACCAAAGCATAAAGAGTAGAAAAAAGATTTTGGGAAAGGCTTTCGTAAAGGGCGAGGTTTTCTATTGTTAACGAGGCCTTTTTTGCAAGAAAATCGAGAAAATATAAATCGTTCTCAGAGTAAGGAGCGCTGTTCTGTTTGTCAGTGCAATTCAATACGCCAAAGACTTCATTTTTAATCTTCAACGGAAGTGAAATAAACGACACGTCTTCCTTTTTCTCCCTAAGGAAGTTAACAACTTCCGGAGGAAGGGAGCTGGCATCTTTGACCAATAAGGCGACCCCGTCTTTCGCCACCTTTCCTGCAATCCATTCACCAAAGGGCTTGGATGCCTTCCCTATCCATTCCTCTTTCGATGGGGTTGCCGCAATCATTATCAATCTATTCTTCTCCCTGTCGAGTAACATGAATGAAACAGTCTCAGATGCTGTAATTTTGGCGCCTATATCCACAATGCGCTGAAAAAGTTCATCGCTCGACCGAACGCTGAAAAGCTCCTGCATTACCTCGTTGAGCTGTGTTGCCTCCTGTATCTTATGCTGAAGCTCGACATTTAACCTTTCAATCCCTTTTTTCTTTTCAATCTCTTCTTTTAAAAAAACATTTTCTATCAATAAAGCTCGCTCTTTGGTCACCCGCTTGAAGGTAACGGCTACATCCTTCAAACCAAAGGGCTTGACCAAAAAATCCGAGGCCCCTCTCCTCATGGTATCAACGGCAAGGTCCAGGGAAGGATGTCCGGTTATAATCACAACAGGTATGGTATTATCATAATCCTTAATTTTTTTAATTAATTCCAAACCATCCAGACGGGGCATGCGAATATCCACAAAGCAACAGTCGAACGGAACGGAACGCACCGCCTCCAGCGCCTCCAACCCGTCGCTGGCAGTATGCACCGTACAGGTTATTATCTCTTCGAGGGACTCTTTGAGACTTGTTCGTACCGGCTCCTCATCATCAGCGACCAATATGTTCCATTTCTTATTCATAGAGCAAATAGTGTTCGCATCCCGTGAATTGTTTCTTCCTCAAGTCCTCCTTTTGCCTCGGCAATCGAAACGGCGCTGTTTCCAAGCGCCATATATAAGGGCAAAAAGTGCGGAGCACGAGTTTTGATCGCCCGGATATGTGAAGTTATAGTGTCAATATCTCCACGAACGATCGGTCCTGTTAATGCCTTGTGTATCCCAAGGGTCTCCACATTGTTAAGTGTCCCCCGGATTAAGGGTAAGAGGGCTTTTACGGAAGATTTTTTTGAAATCCCGATTAATTCATTCAATTCTATTGCCAGGTTGACCAGGGTGACAAGATAATTCGAAGCAACCACAGCGGCGGCATGATATAAAGGTTTATCCTGTGCTCTAATCTGAATAAAATCAGCGCCAATATCTTTAACCAGCTCGCGAGCCAGGGAAAGAACCTCTGTATCCCCTTCAAACGTATACGTAGACCCTGACACCATTTGAAGCGCCTGTTCCACTGATGCAAAACTTTGCAACGGATGAAGTGAGCCTATGTGCGCTCCGCACTGCCGGGCCGATGCCAGAATCTCGGAAGAGAGAGCGCCGCTGCAGTGAAACACAAAGGAACCTTTTTTAAAACCACTCTGCTTCGCAATTGCATCGCAAACCGATTGTATAACAACATCCGGTGTTGTAATAAACACAATATCCGCCGTCGCTGTAATCTGCACGGCGTCATTTGAATAATTGGAAATTCCGATAAGTCCGGCGGTCCTGCGAGCCGATTCAAGCCTCCGACTCGCAACCCCGACAATTGGATACCCGATCTCGACAAAGAGCTTCCCCAGGGCCGTACCTGTTGTACCGCACCCGACTATTGCAATTGATTGTTTCATTTAAGTTTCTATTTACCCTCTCGGCATAAGGTCATCATTTATTAAATGAAAATAAGCGATGATTTCGCAAAAATCCCTGATAGCCTATTACAAAAAAAGAAACCCGATAAAATAGTCACTTGCCTATTCTACCGGGTCTCCTATGTATCCCAAACTATAACCACGTTAGCTACACGCAAAAACCGTATTGACTCTTCTAACTGCCGCTAAATTTACCATATCTGTGGGATAAAGTTCTATGTCTTCTTAGAGCCTCACGTCGTTTTCGGCGTCTGTATTCGCTTGGTTTTTCGTAACTCTTTTTCAACTTTAATCTTCTGAAAAGACCATCATTCTGAATTTTCTTTTTTAAAATCTTCATGGCCCGTTCGACATCATTGTCAATAACTCTGACTTCTAAGTTCTGAAAGTCCCTCAAAACTCCTCGCTCCTTTCTTTCCCATCAAGGACCTTGTTGTTTATTTTTATCAAAAGTCTAAGATTGATGGTTATTTTAAGACATACCAGCTTTATTTTTATATTATTTATAACATAATCATGGTTAAGACAATAAAATGTTTTATGGGTTATTCACCAAAAGATCGTCACCTCCTGACTTGATGAGACCTTTGCATAACGCGACATTTTTTCGTCAGGCAAGTTGAGCGAAGTGAAATCCCGTCGCCGGGGAAAGGCGAAAACTTTAACCCGGCAGGCAAAATTAAACATTTTGATTTTGTAAATGTAAGATGTCATTACCATAGGCCAATATAAATGTCAAACAACGTGAGGCAGTTTCAAAACGTCCCCTTTTGCCCAATCTCTGCGTCAGGCTCAGATTTTAATTCTCGAAATACCCAAAGTATTCCTGCGGTTAAAATCTTCGCCTTTCTTGACCTTGGACAAAATTGAACATTTTGAAACTACCTCAACGGACATGACCTATTTCCGCTTCATCTCTTTTATCTGTCTTCTTATATGTTTTTTTTCGGACCACCTTTGGAATGCCCCGATTAATCCATGCCGATACGCTCGATCTATCCTTTCCTCTTTAAAGCGAAGTCCCGCCTCACCTCTCATAGCCTTTTGCAAACAGGTCTTTAGGCGAGTACAAGAAAAACAACTGTCGGTAATTTTGCGAAACCCTCTTTCATCAACAGGGAATACAATATCAAGACCGCCAAAACATGAAGAGCCGGAAGAGTTGTCTTTGTGCTTCACTGATTGTCCAATTCGTCTTTAAGGTTACGGCTCATGAGGGTTTTAAGAGCCACTTTTGGATCAAGGTCGTTGTACAACATGTGATAAGTTTGCTCTACAATGGGCATCTCTACGCCTAATTTTCGAGACATATTGTAAACCGATTTCGTTGTCTTGATCCCTTCCGCGACCATCTGCATATCTGCGAGAATATCCTTGAGTTTCATACCACGACCCAGTTTTATTCCTACCGTTCGATTCCGGCTCAAATCGCCCGTACAGGTCAATACCAGATCTCCCATTCCGGCCAATCCGGAAAATGTTCTCGGATTTGCGCCAAGCCTCAATCCCAAGCGTCTGATCTCCGTAAGTCCTCTCGTAATCAAGGCTGCCCTGGTATTATGCCCCAATTCCAACCCATCAGAAACTCCGGCGGCAATCGCCATTACGTTCTTCAGTGCTCCGCCCAATTCAACACCTATGACATCGTTGCTGGTATAAGCCCTGAAAAAATCGGTTGCAAAAGTTTTTTGAACCTGTTGAGCAGTCTCGATATTACTGGAAGCAATAGTAACGGCAGTGGGAATATTCTTCACCACTTCCCTGGCAAAGCTGGGACCGGACAGCACTGATAATCTGTCATGACAGGAAGGGGGTAATAGATCTTTCAAGACGTCGGTCATGGTTTTAAACGTCTCATTTTCAATACCCTTTGTAGCGACAACAACAATAGCATTCTCCCGGAGATGGGGCGCCATAGTCTCTGCCACGGATCTAAGAACGTGGGAAGGAACGACAATCAAAACAATTTCTTTGTCTGAAACGACTTCGGCAATATCATTGCTGGGATGGATATTGTCGGGAAGTCGGACACCGGGCAAAAAGGTGCTGTTTTCTCTTTTGGTAAGGATTTCCTCGCAAATATCGTGTTCAAATACCCATAAATCAACGTGATATCCTTTTCCTCCCAAAAGATGGGCCAATGCGGTTCCCCAACTCCCCCCGCCAACTACTCCTATACGCAAGATCATTCCTCCTTTTAACGTAACTACTCAGGTTATTGGGTTCAAGGTTCAGGGGTTCACATTGCTCTCTAACCTTGAACCGTGAACCCAGGAACTGTGAACCTGGGCAGTTACCTTTTAACTATCTTTTTCCGCAAGCCTGGCCGCTCCCGTCACACACTCTTTCTCATTCATGCCGATCAGACGTACTCCCTGAGTGTTTCTGCCGATCACAGAGATGTCTTTCACGGGCATCCTTATAATACGCCCACGATCAGTCATCAACATCAGATCATCTTCGTCCGCAACCAGAAGGAGCGCCACCACCAGGCCATTTCGCTTTGTTGTTTTAATAGTGATCACTCCTTTGCCGCCACGACCCCTTAAGGGGTATTCCTCTATGGCAGTCCTTTTACCGTATCCGTTTTCCGTAATTGCCATAAGGGTCTGATCGTCACGTAATATTTCCATCCCCACAATCCAATCCCCTTCGGATAAACGCATTCCAAAAACTCCTCTGGAAACCCTGCCCGAAGGCCGAATCTTTGATTCATGAAAACGGATAGCTTTCCCATTACTCGATCCCAGGAAGATGTTCTGAGTCCCGTCTGTAATCCGTGCCGCAATCAATTCGTCGCCCTCCAACAAATTAAGGGCAATGATCCCCCCTGCCCTGGGACGGCTATAGGCGATAATATCTGTTTTCTTTATCAGGCCGTTTTTTGTGGCCATAACAATAAAATGGCCCGGATTAAAGTCGCGTATTGCCAAAACTGTGGCCAGCTTCTCCTCACGATCCAATGCCAAAAGATTGACTATCGCTTTCCCCTTGGCCATACGTCCCGCCTGAGGAAGTTCATAAACTTTACTCCAGTATACCCGTCCCTTGTTGGTAAAGAATAGAAACGTATCGTGTGTAGAGGCAACAAAAAGATGTTCCACAAAATCTTCATCTTTGTGAAGCATCCCCTTTCGCCCTTTCCCGCCTCGATGTTGACTCTCATACAGGCTGATGGCGGTTCTCTTGATATAACCGGTGTGTGATATGGTGACCACCATGTCTTCTTCTACTATCATGTCTTCCAGCAGAATCTCTTCGGTTGTTTCAACAATCTCGGTGCGGCGGCCGTCCCCATAAACTTTACGCATCTCCGCTAATTCTTCTTTAATCAGACCGAGGACCAGCCGCTCGCTGGAAAGGATCTCCTTATACCGGGCGATAGCCTTAATAACCTCTTTATATTCTTCAATAATTTTGTCTCGTTCCAGCCCTGTCAATCTTTGAAGGCGCATGTCTAATATGGCCTGGGCCTGTATTTCAGACAACTTAAATGTCGCGATCAACCTATCCCTGGCATCCTTGGGCGTCTTTGAGGATCGTATCATCGACACCACGTCATCCAGATGATCTAAGGCTATCTTTAACCCCTCCAGTATATGAGCCCGACTTTCGGCCTTGCGCAACTCGTACCGGGTTCGCCGGACAACAATCACCTTGCGGTGTTCAACATAATGCCTAAGGATTTCCTTCAGATTGAGGAGCACCGGTTGGCTGTTGACAATGGCCAGGAAGATAATCCCAAATGTTGTCTCCATCTGGGTAAACTTATACAATTGATTTAAAACTATCTCGGCAACCTGACCCTTTTTAAGCGCCACCGCAATCCGCATACCGGTTCGATCCGATTCATCACGAACGTATTGAATCCCATCAATCCGTTTATCTTTGATCAGGCCCGCAATCTTTTCGATGAGCCTCGCCTTGTTCACCTGATAGGGGATCTCAGATATGATGATACTCTCCCTGCCGGTACGCCTTTCTTTTTCCACAACAGCTCGACCGCGAATCTTGATAGCTCCACGCCCGGTCCTGTAAGCCTGGCGAACTCCGCTTGAGCCATAAAGGACGCCGTATGTCGGGAAATCCGGGCCCGGCACGTAATCCATTAATTCTTCTATTGAAATATCGGGATCGTCAATAAGAGCAGTGATCGCGTCAATGATCTCCGAAAGGTTGTGCGGTGGGATGTTGGTCGTCATTCCAACAGCGATCCCGGAAGAACCATTAACGATAAGATTGGGCACTCTTGCGGGAAAAACCGATGGCTCCACAAGAGAACCATCATAGTTTGGCACAAAGTCAACGGTATCTTTATCAAGATCCTCCAATAACTCATGGGCCATCCGAGACATCCGTACTTCGGTATACCTCATAGCAGCAGGCGAATCGCCATCGATCGAGCCAAAATTCCCCTGACCGTCCACTAAAAGATATCGAAGCGAAAAGCCTTGAGCCATTCTGACTATAGTATCATACACCGCGGTGTCGCCATGCGGATGGTACTTGCCGATAACATCACCCACAACACGGGCGGATTTTTTATACGGTTTATTCCAATCATTTTTCAGGTCGTGCATGGCAAAAAGAGAACGGCGGTGGACCGGCTTGAGCCCGTCACGCACATCAGGCAAAGCACGTCCTATTATTACGCTCATAGCGTAGTCCATATAGGACTTCTTCATTTCATCTTCGATGTTGACTTCGAACTTTTTATTTTTATCTTCCAACAGAGTCATGGTCTTCTTTCACAGGTATGTGTAACTTTTAAGATAATGTTTTGGGCGCCTTCTTTAGGCTATATGGCAGCCCACATGAATGTTCTTTGTTGACCGATTACCCATCAATATTGAAACCTTCTGCAGAATCATCATGTAACGCAATAATCGCTATCCCATATTTGTCTGCAAGCGCGATCATTTCCTCACGGTTGAAGACTATAGTTCCACCAGCCTCAACAGCCAAAGCAGAAGCGCCAACTTCTTGCATTGTCTCAATGGTCTTTACACCAAGGGCCGGCGCATCAAACCGCATATCCTGATTCGGCTTGCTTACTTTTACTACAACGGTCTTATCCTTCCCCAACATACCGCCTCTGCGAATTGTGGCGTCAGTGCCGTCGATCGCCTCCACTGCAAGTACGGATCCATTACGCACTACAATAGACTGGCCGATGTCCAGCTTTCCGATCTCTTTGGCCAATTTCCATCCAAATTTTATATCCTCCATCTCGGATTTAGAAGGTTTGCGGCGTGTCCAGCATCCCTCCGGCGCAAAAAGTTTCGGGAGCAAAAAAGTGGCAAAACGTACGGCAATTCCTTCCTTTTCAAGCGCATTGGCAAACGCCCTGAGTACCCCGTCATCCTTTGTGTGATCAATAGTAGACAAAACCGCAAGCGCTTTCAGGTCCGGCCGAACATTTGAAAACATCTTTGTCTTTGTTATTGTTCCGGCCATTACCGCATCGCGGACATTGTTTTTCTTCAAGAATTTTATCAACCGGCCTACTTGCCCCAGGTGAACCCATTCGATTGCATCGGCAAAAGACGCCACTTGCGGATCGGTTTCGTCGATATGAGCAACGGTATAGAGTTTTATCCCCTTTTCTTGAGCAGCTTTTGCTACAATAATAGGGAACTGCCCGCCGCCTGCAATTAAGCCGAGTTTTTCTATTGTTGTATCCATTCCCTAACCTT
>JAUVFC010000175.1 GCA_030594505.1 Desulfobacterales bacterium | reverse complement strand
TTTACTGCATGTTCATAAAAGATTCCCATGTTTCGATATTGGAGTAAATAATACTTCAACGATTTCAGCTCGATTATCTTTTTGTTCGGTGTATATCGTATGATAATTCGACCAAAATCAGGAAGTCCCGTCAAAGGGCAAACAGAAGTAAATTCGGGTTGTTCTATTTCTATATCAATTTCTCTTTTTGAATGATATGCGTACTCTAAAACCTCCAAATACCCACGGTCGATAGATTCCACACTCGCTATCTTGTCTCTAAGTTGTTTTCGTAGCGCCGCCTCATCCATTGAAATGTGTCCTTTCCCCAATCCCTAAATTCCTCAATTTCTTTTACGCTATAGCATTTTTTCCGTTAATTTCGTACTGTTCAATATGAAATCGGCTGTCTGCAAGGATTACGATCTCTTTCGTCAGGTTCTTTTCCAACGATTCTACCATGTCGTGTTCCTCTCCCATCAAGAGATCCGCCACGTCCGGGTGAACCTTTACGGTAATCTTGTCGCCCGTTACTTCTCCGGCCTCCCGCATAACCTCTCGATACAAATCATAGCATACCGTTATTTTTGATTTAAGAGATCCTTCTCCTTCGCAGTAATAACATGGTTCGCAGAGCATCCTGTTGAGATTTTCACGGGTCCGTTTGCGGGTCATCTGTATAATCCCCATTTCAGTCGTGGGAAGGACATTTGTTTTGGTTCGGTCTTTTTTAAGGGCCTCTTTAAGGGCATTAAACACCTTCTCCCTGTTTGCCCCCCTTTCCATGTCAATAAAATCGATAATGATCAGTCCCCCGATATTTCGAAGCCGGATCTGATAAGCTATCTCTTTTACCGCTTCAAGATTTATCTTTAAGACAGTCTCTTCCAAATTTCTTTTGCCCACATACCGGCCGGTATTTACATCTATTACAACAAATGCCTCGGTGTTTTCGATCACAATATGGCCGCCGGACTTTAGCCAGACCTTCTTCTTAAGCGCCCGCGCTATCTCTGTCTCAAGATTATAGGCGTCAAAGATCGGCTCCGGGCCTTCATAGAGTTCTACAGATTCTTTTAATCTCGGCATAAATGTATCCACAAATTGCAGGATCGACTCGTATCCGGAACGGGAATCGATAACCAGCCTGTCTGCTTCCTGGGTGAAGAGATCCCGGACGGCCCGTAATGTAACGTCAAGTTCTTTGTGCAAAAGGGAAGGCGCCGGCATGCCGGCATATCTTTTTTGAATATTTTCCCATAATGTGATTAAAAAATTTATTTCTGAAGCGAACTTTTCTTTACTTGCTCCTTCACTCAATGTCCTCGCGATAAACCCGTATCTTTCAGGTTCAGGTTTCAGTTCACCGATTATCTGTTTTAACCGATTTCGTTCATTCTCATCTTCAATGCGTCGGGATATTCCAATATGGTTTGTTCTTGGCATCAGGACCAGAAAACGGCCCGGGATAGAAATGTGGGAGGTGATTCTGGCTCCCTTCGATCCTATTGGGGCCTTTGACACCTGAACCAGAATATCCTGCCCCTTATGGAGGAGCTCTTCAATATTGAAGCTTTGCCCTAATGATGGTTTTGGAAGTAAATCTTCATCATCAATATTTTCCTCCTCTTTCCCCTCTTCCTCCGCGGCCTTTACCATCAATCGTTCATATTCATCGATACCACTGTAGACATCCGTGACATAGATAAAAGCCGCCTGGTCCTGCCCGATGCCCACAAAGGCCGCCTGCATACCCGGAAGAACACGGATTACCTTTCCCTTGTAAATATCACCCGTGATATTTTCTCCCATACGTCTTTCCACAATCAACTCTTCAAGATTGCCGTTTTCAAGCAGGGCGACACGGGTCTCGTGGTCGGTATCATTGATGATCAGTTCTTTAGACATGTAATTTAACCTCTCACATTCTCTTTTACGATCTCCGCTCGTTTCAAAACATCTTCAGAGAGCCCAAAAATGCTCGTGATTACCTCCCGCGGTCTTACGACCTGGCCCGGCCCGCCATTTACAGTCATTATTAGTGTATCGGGAGCGGTTAGCTTGAGGCTTTTGATTACGGTCCGAAGGTCAATCTCTTTTGATTTTCCTTTGCGGTTTATCTTTGTAATAGGCCAGGTGTCCTGGCCTAAAAATCCCATTAACGCGGCTTCGGGAAAATGCTCTTTTTTCAATTGAACCGTATACGATATAGTACCCCCTGCTTCATCGGTTGAACTCCGGGAATAAGGAATACAGTCGAGGATCGTTATACCGTCCGGAAGTTCGCGATTAAGTCGCATTTTTAGGGTCTCCGGGGACGGGGAAGCTTTTGCATCTACCGTAACCACTAACTGTTCTTCAACACTCTCTATCCCCACGGGGAGCGCTGTTTCAAAAGAGATCTTCGGCATGGGATGAAAACCTTCTGAATACTTTAAAGGGATGCGCGCCCTCCTAAATGCCCGTTTAAAGATCTGCATCAGTTCTAAGTGGCTAAAATATTTAGCTTCACCCCGCTTGGAATAGGATACTCTAAGTTTCTTATAAGCCTGCGCACCCTGTGCCTTGCCGCCCTTTTCCTCTATCCTGTGGTGATCTATTTCGTCTTTATGGAACGTCACGGGCTTTATGTCGGCATGATCACAGACCCCGCACAGATTGCATTCGCCGGCGCGACAATCAGCCGTGGATGCCTGTTGCAAGGCTTTGTTCCACTCATCTTTTAAATAATCTTTTGTAACCATGGAATCTATATGGTCCCATGGAAGAGGCTCGTCCAAGGACCTTTTGCGTGTAGTATAAAAATCAATGTCCACGTTGGACTGCTCTATTGCCTTTTCCCAAAGATCATACCGCAATCGGTCGCTCCAGCCGTCCAATCGGCATCCAAGCCTGTATGCATTGACCAATAACTTGCTCAATCGCCGGTCACCACGGGCAAAAAGTCCTTCCAGGATGCTCATCTTCGGGTTGTGCCACTTGAATTTAATATTGCGCCCTTGAAGTTTTTCTCTCAACCATCGGAGCCTTGCGTCGCTTTCGGCCATAGATAGCTGTGGCGACCACTGGAATGGGGTATGGGACTTTGGGATAAAGGTTGAAACGCTCACAGTAATAGAGCCCCGCCTTTTTGCGGGGGCCTTGATCCCCTGAAGTCTGCGAACAAGGGACACAATTTCCTCTATGTCTTCTTCAGTCTCTGTGGGAAGGCCGATCATAAAATAGAGTTTGATAACATGCCATCCCAGTTTAAAGGCGTTTTCAACAACGGCTATTAGGTCCTGTTCCGTATTATTTTTATTAATCACATTCCGCAGACGCTGACTCCCGGCTTCAACGGCAACGGTAAAGCCTGTTTTGCGGACCCTTTTTATCTGCTCCATAAGTTCCGGAGTCAGGGTTTCAACACGAAGAGATGGAAGTGATACCGCTGTCTTTTCCGGTTCACACCGCATCATCAAGCCTTGCAAGAGGGGGAGTATGCTGCCGTAATCACCGGTGCTTAAGGAAAGGAGAGAGACATCCTCATAGCCGGTCGCGGAGAGCGCTCTGTCGGCCAAATCAAGGAGATTCTCCGGCGAACGCTCCCTGACCGGTCTGTAGATCATTCCGGCCTGGCAAAAACGGCATCCGCGGGTGCAACCCCGCGCCACCTCAAGACTCAGCCGATCATGAACAGGATTTCCAAAAGGTATGACCGGATGATCCGGAAAGGAAACCCGGTTCAGATCCGCAACCAGTCGTTTTTTCACCACTGTATACCCTGGATTGAGAGGGGTGAGTACCTGAAACCCGTTTACGTCTGTTGTGGCCTCAAAAAAAGAAGGGACGTAGACCCCGTCTATTTCCGACCACCTTTTTAATAGCGCTTCACGATCTTCGCCTGATTTTTTCCACTCCATCCACACATCGGTCAATTCACATATGACCTCTTCGCCGTCTCCAACAACGATCGCGTCAAAAAAATCTGCAACCGGTTCGGGGTTGAAGGCGCAAGGGCCACCGGCGATGACAATCGGGTGGGACCTGTTTCTGTCCTTTGCATAGAACGGAATTCCGGCAAGATCGAGGATGGTCAATATGCTTGTATAACTTAACTCGTAGAGAAGGCTGACACCTATGATGTCGAATTCAGCAAGTGGTGTCCTGGTCTCTAAAGAGAGGAGCGGCGCCCCTTGTGCCCGCATTTGCGCCTCCATATCCTCGCCGGGCACAAAGACCCGTTCTGCCGCGATCTCCTTCTTGCTGTTTAATATATGATATAATATCTTTGACCCCAGATATGACATTCCAATGTCGTAAAGGTCAGGAAAGACCAGGGCAAACCGGAGCCTTATCTTCTCAGGATCTTTTCGAATCGCGTAAGTTTCTGAGCCAAGATACCGGCTTGGCTGCTGCACTAACGGAAGAATATCGTTAAATGTTTGACGAATCATAGAGTTACCTGCTATTGTTTTTTGCTACTT
>JAUVFC010000227.1 GCA_030594505.1 Desulfobacterales bacterium | reverse complement strand
GATGCGTTGACCGATTTCCCCCCGACTACCCCCCCACCCCCCCATGACAGCGCCGTCACAACTTACCCTTATAATGAAGCTGCAAATGATTCTGAATACCGGGGTTGCTTATTAAGGTCTTTTGTTGCTATATGTTTAAAGCGATTGATCATTTTCGTGTCCACCCCTCTCAAGAGGGGATTTAGGGGTGTGTTATATTGCACGTTATCAAAAAGAGTTGAAGGTTAATTGCGTTCTTTATGGATAGCAAAAAAATCTATTTTGTCAGCCTGGGCTGTCCAAAAAACCTGGTGGACAGCGAGATCATGCTGGGAAGCCTTGTTGAGGCAGGATGGAAGATCACGCGAGATGAGCGCGAGGCTGATTGCGTTGTCGTGAATACCTGTAGTTTTATTCAGCCGGCAGTTGAAGAAACGATTGACACTATACTGGAGATGACCCGGTTAAAGGAAGAGGGTAAATGCGAACGGCTGATCGTGGTGGGTTGCTTTCCTCAGCGATATGGAGATAACCTGCTAAAAGGATTCCCCGAGGTGGATCTCTTTCTTGGCACCGGCGCCTTTGACCGGATCGTAAAGGCAGTGGCAGGAGGAAATAACAGTCCTCGAATAATTTTGCCATCTCTTGCGAACGTGTCGCCCCGGGAAGATAGCGCTTCAAGGGTGCGCACAACACCGCCGTATACGGCCTACTTAAAAATAGCGGATGGATGTTCCAACCGTTGTACGTACTGCATTATCCCCAGGCTTAGAGGGCCTTGCAGAAGTCGCCCCATGTCCGATATTCTTGATGAGGCACGCAGGCTCGTCGCATCCGGTGTCGGCGAACTTATTCTGGTTGCGCAGGAAACCACCGCCTACGGTACGGACCTGCACGATAATATCAATCTCGCTCTCCTGTTGGAGGAATTGGCGCAAATCCCCGGTCTGGTCTGGATCCGTTTTCTTTACGGGCATCCTGACCGAATAGATGATGATCTCATCGACACGGTTGCCGGACACGATAATATTTGTAATTACTTTGATATCCCGATTCAGCATATCAGCGAAACTGTGTTGAAAAGAATGGGGCGTCCCCATAACAGTAAAAAAATCCTGGATCTGTTTGAGCGAATCAGGACGTCTATACCAGAGGCAGCAATTAGAACCACACTGATCGTCGGATTCCCGGGTGAGACAGAAGAAGATTTTGACCGACTTGTCGATTTCGTCGAACAGGTCCGGGTCAATCATTTAGGGGTGTTTGTCTATTCCAATGAAGAGGATCTCCCCGCCGCTGCCTTAAAAGATCACGTTCCCGATACAGTAAAAGAGGAGCGCCGGGGAATACTCATGTCGCGCCAGGCAGCAATTTCAAGAAGACTCAATCAGGAATATGCGGGAGAGACGCTTAATATCCTGATAGAGGGGTACTCTAAAGAGACCGAGTTTCTTCTCCAGGGAAGGACCTCCTTTCAAGCGCCTGATATTGACGGAGTTGTTTACATTTCCAGGGGAACGGCAAACCAGGGGGAATGGGCCGATGTCCTGATTACTGAAGCCTTTGAATACGATTTCACAGGAGAAATTGCGTGAAAGCATTAAAAGAAAAGATCATGGGTGCGGCGGAGGGCGACCTTGCCGAGATAGAGGAGGCGCTCAGGAAAGGGCTTAACCCCTATTTGGCGCTGGTCTCTGATGTTGCACACTATATCCTCTTTAACGGAGGGAAAAGAATCCGGCCCCTTTTGATGGTCTTGTCGGCGCGGCTATGTAATTATAAGGGGAATAATGACAAGGCCGTCTCGGTAATGTTCGAGTACCTCCATGCGGCCACGCTTCTCCATGATGACATAGTGGACGGGGCCGATATCCGCCGGGGCAAGAGAGTCTCCCATTCGATCTGGGAAAATCCGATTACAGTACTGGTTGGAGATTTTCTCCTTGCAAAAACGATTTCCACGGCGGCTGATACCGGACGGGTAGAAATAGTCAAGATCATGACTGAGACAACCGCCCAAATGTCGGAAGGAGAAATTCATCAGCTTTTAAACAAACAGAAGATTGACATGAATGAGGCAGAGTATATGGAGATCATACGCAGAAAAACTACGTGTCTTATCCAGGCTGCCTGCCGTGTAGGGGCGATTCTGGCAAATGCGTCCGGTGAGAAGGAAAAAGCAATGTCAGACTATGGTTATAACCTTGGAATTGCATTTCAGATGGTTGATGATCTCCTCGATTATACAGCAGATACAAAGGTCTTAGGCAAATCAACAGGATCTGATTTAAGGGAAGGGAAGATGACCCTCCCTGTAATCTATGCCCTAAACAATGCGGACGGGAAAGTAAAAAAGCGTATGGAAGAGATCATTCTCGACCGTGCTTCATCTGACTCGGCGCTCAACGAAATGCTCGGATATCTGGGACAGTATGGAGGACTTGACTATACCGCGAATCAAGCAAGCCAACATGTCAACAAGGCCAAAGGGAATATAGCTCTATTTGAAGATTGCGAGACAAAAACATTATTGACGGACCTGGCAGATTATACAATAAGAAGAAAAGAGTAAAAAAATCCGTAATAACATGGCGCTAAGAAAAATAATAACATATCCGCATAAGGTCTTGCGAGAGAAGGCAAAACCAATAACGGAAATTGACAAAAAAATCCAAGCCCTGGTCGATGATATGACTGAAACCATGTATGATAATTTGGGCGTTGGGCTTGCGGCCAACCAGGTAGGAGAGCTGCACCGTGTCATCGTGGTTGACACCGGCCCAAAGGACCAAACAAATGAACTAATAACGCTCATAAATCCGGAAATCATTGCGGCCGAAGGTAGCATTGCCATAGAAGAGGGGTGTCTCAGTTGTCTTGATTTCAGAGCAGATATTCCCCGTGCGGAAAAAATTACCGTAAGAGCGCTGGATAGAGATGGAACAACGTTTGAATTAAGAGCCGGGGGGATTCAGGCGATTGCGTTGCAACATGAAATCGATCATCTGAACGGAATACTTATCATCAATTATGTTAGTTCGTTAAAGCGGACACT
>JAUVFC010000029.1 GCA_030594505.1 Desulfobacterales bacterium | reverse complement strand
CTAATACAGCTTGGGAAGGGCGAAGCGTCCATTGGTAAGTCAGTAACTTGTTCCCATCAGATGTTCGGCATTTTTATGCGGTCTGGCGAGACATTTCCTGATATGAAAATTCCCATAACCCTGCATTAGCTTTTGCATGTTCAATAGTCATGCTTACAATATTGCCCTTATCATCAACGTCTATGTAAATGTTTTCACTTATCTCTTTCGTCTCATAGACTTCTCTGTCTGTGAATTCCACATGAGCGGTGTCAGTGTCAGAAAAATATTTCACTTTCATACTTAATCCTCCTTGAAAGATCGATCAAAGAAGGCGTTGTGAACCGTCTCACCATCTTCCAATAAAATAACCCGAAGATATTTATCAGCCTCCTGTATCTTCGCCCATTTTCTTATTCGACCATCCGATTGGATTTCGGTTTTTTGAGGATGATCAATAACAAACCTTACCCATTCTTCTTTGATTGAGGCTCGATCCTTTCTTTTTCTCATGTATTGAAAGTATTGTGTCGTTTTCATTTTTTTAACACACCATATGTTCCATTATAACCTTACATGCCGAACCCGGTTTTAGGCGTCAAGTTCACCCGTTGGTTTGAACAATAGATTGAGCACGACCTTGTCAGGTCGTCTCAATCCTTAAAGGTTGTGCAGCAAGGCTCCTATTTGTGATTGGCAGGCAGGGGAGATGTCCATAAAACTATAAAACCTTGTTCACCACATATAATTTTATGACCCCCTGTTACCCTCCTTTTTCATCCCCCCGGACCTATAAGCTGATTTAGGACGAAGCGTCCATTGGTAAATTAGTAACTTCTTCCAATCAGAACTAAAGGCGGTTGAGATTATTCTCAAGGGACAAGAAAAGCAGTCTACGCTGAAGCAATGCCCATCACACTCTTTTTAACAAACTCTACAACCTCTTCCAAAGGAACCGTCTCCTGCTCTTTTGTGTTCATATCCCTCCACACGGCAGCCCCTTCCTCAAGTTCCCGTTCCCCCACAATAAGGACATAGGATGCCCCGCTCTTGTCGGCCTGACGCATCTGGCTTTTCAGACTGCGGTCCTCAACGTCCATTTCTGTCCGTATACCTTCGAACCGAAGGGCCTGGAGCCATACAAACGCCCTATCCTGGGCACGATCTCCGAGAGCGGCAATAAAGACATTCGGTTGCTTTACAAGCCCTGGGGCACGATCGGATAACAGGGACGCGAGCCGGTCAAGCCCGACGGCAAACCCGACTCCGGGCTGCGCGGGACCGCCAAGGGCCTTTACGAGTCCGTCATATCTCCCCCCTCCTGCAACCGCGTTCTGGGCTCCAAGGTGGGCGGCCAACACCTCAAATGCGGTACGGGTGTAATAGTCCAACCCGCGAACCAGACGGGGGTTTACTTTGTACGAAATCTGAAATCGATTTAAAAAATCCCGGACCTCATTAAAATGATTCCGACACTCTTCACATAAGTGATCTAATATAGTTGGAGCGCCTTCAAGCGATTCCCGGCAGCCCTGCGCCTTGCAGTCGAATACCCTCAACGGATTTACTTCGTAGCGCCTGCGACAGTCAGGACAAAGAGTCTCAATACGTTCCGCAAGAAAGATTTGCAGTCGTTCCTTGAATGCCGGCCGGCACCTTTCACACCCAAGAGAATTAATGTGCAACACAACTTCCGTAAGTGACAACCGATCCATCAATGTCATTAAAATCAGGATCAGCTCGGCGTCGATCTTGGGAGAATAAAGACCGAAGACCTCGGCATTGATCTGATAAAATTGACGGTATCGCCCTTTTTGCGGACGTTCTCTTCGGAACATCGGTCCCATGGAGTAGAGTTTTTGGACCGGATTTTGGGCATACATTTTATGCTCTATATACGCCCTGACCACTGAGGCGGTCGCCTCAGGCCGCATAGAAAGCGACTCGTTTTTCAGGTCGGAGAAGGTATACATCTCCTTTTCCACAATATCGGTTGTCGCCCCTATCCCTCTGGCAAAGAGTTCGGTGCGTTCCAGGATCGGTGTCCGAATCTGGGTAAAACCGAACTCTTCGAAAATATTTCGCATAATGTCTTCTATGTCTTGCCAGAGTTCTATTTCACCGGGCAGGACATCTTTGAAGCCACGCACAAGCTGTATCATTGTATCATTCCGTTTTGTCTTAAGTAGTTACCGCTTTTTAACGCAAAGCCTTCCTGAAAGTCAACCACAATCATTTTGTAACTGCTTAGGGTTCAGGGGTTCAGGGTTCAGGGGTTCAAGGTTAACCTGACCCGCCTGAGTAGTTACAAAATTTTTTAATAGCTCAACATCCCTCCATAGGCAGCCACACCACTTTGCCCCACAATATATTGTATGTATTAACCTGTTTTAATCATTCAAAAAACTTTTAGTTTTTTTCTTGACATTCTTGCCGGTATGCTATTTAATTAAATATAGTGGTGTAAAGTGGATGTAGAATCGAACCGATAGGTGTTAGGTCATGTTCAGAGGGAACTCATTTCACACTATAGATTCTAAAGGAAGGATTATTATTCCGGCTCGGTTTCGTGATGTTCTCCAGGCCAGCAGCTTTGACAGCCTGATGATATCGAAGATGGACGAAGCCCTGGTGGCATATCCTTTTGAAGAATGGCAAAAGATCGAACAGCGGGTCTTAAACATGGCGGTAAAGAGCGACACCATGCGCCGGTTCCGCAGGTTCTTTATTGGGGGGGCATTTGATTGCCCCCACGATAAACAGGGGCGTATCCTCATGCCGCCGACCCTGAGAGAATACGCGGGATTGCGCAAGGAAATTGCTCTTGTCGGCGTCCTCGACCATTTTGAGATATGGGCAAAGGAGAACTGGCGCAATGAAGAAGACCTGTTCGAAAATGATATTAACACAAGCAAAGAAATGAGAGACGAGATAGCGGAACTGGGGCTTTGATCGCAACAACTATTTTTTCTGAGATTATGTTTGGTGAAAAAGATATCTCTTTACATCCAACACCTGTTCAATCCTCTTCACGTCTACTGCTGGCTGATAAAGGCCGGCCTTGGCAAATCCTTTTCCTTGTCATTGTGTAAGGGATATGAAAGATATATATTCAGGTGGTTAATTAAAATATTTTCGCAAAAAAAGCTTTTTTATACAATATCATCAATTAAAGATCTTTGAAAAGATATTTCAACATGCGTTATCACCATGTGCCGGTATTACTCAAAGAAGCAATTCGCTATTTAAACTGCCGGCCGGGCAAGATTTACGTGGATGGAACGCTGGGGGGTTGTGGACATGCACTGAAAATATTGAACCAAACCGAACCTGGCGGGTTGCTTATCGGCCTCGATTTGGACGGTGATGCAATAGACAACGCCCGCAAAACGCTTTCGGACTTTGGATCAAGAGTAAAATTGTTTCGTCACAACTTTGCTTCCCTCCCGGCAATTCTCTCGCAAACCGATATTCCCGCGGTAGACGGGATATTGCTTGATCTGGGGATGTCGCTCTATCAGCTGCAAAAAAGCGGCAGAGGATTCAGTTTCATGCGCGATGAGCCTTTAGATATGCGCATGAACGAATACGAAACGATCACGGCAGCCGAACTGGTTAACAGGCTTTCAAAAGAGGAATTAACAAAGCTGTTATGGAACTACGGTGAAGAGAGATGGTCACGGAAAATAGCCAGGGCAATCACAGAGTATCGCCGAAAAAAGATGATACATTCGACCTGCGAGCTGGCGGATATTGTCAGGTCCGCTGTGCCAAAAACAGGACGGCCCCATCGGATCGACCCCGCCACTCAAACCTTTCAGGCGCTCAGGATTGCGGTAAACCGGGAATTGAAATCCCTGGGAGACCTTTTGGAATCCGCCCCGAGTCTCTTGAACCGGGGAGGCCGACTTGTTGTGATATCGTTTCATTCCCTGGAAGACCGGCTGGTGAAAAATCGGCTGAAAGATTCCCAAAAAGGGTGTTCCTGTCCTCCCGATTTCCCGCATTGTATATGCGGAAAGGAACCGACAATAAAGATCCTGACGCCCAAACCGGTACGCCCGAGCCAGGGAGAAATCGCGGAGAATCCAAAAGCGAGGAGCGCCAGGCTGCGTGCTGCGGAACGACTGTAGGGTGAGAGTCTTTGGGAGAAATAAATATGAGCAGGAAGGAGCCAAAAAGAAAAATAAAGACATCTACACTGCTCATCCTGGTTGTAGTCATAATGATAGAATTGTTCCTTTACACATGGTGTCATGTACAATCGATCCATATGGGATATAAAATCACCTCACAACTGAAACAGGAGAAAGAATTAAAGGTCATTCAGAAAAAACTGCGCCTGGAATTGGCACAGCTTCGGAGTCCGGAAAGAATCATGCAAATTGCATCAAAACAATTAGGGCTTGTTCTTCCTGATCCTGATCAGGTAATCGTGGTGAGATGAAAACAAAAAGGAATAATCCGAATAAATGGGTTCACTTCCGTACCCTGTTGGTAGCGACGTGCTTTTGCCTGATTCTTATCGTTCTCATGGCGCGGGCTGCCCAGCTACAGGTATTCAATGGTGTCCGGCTTGCTCAAAAGGCATCCGATCAATATGAAAAATCAAATACACGACTACCAAGACGCGGAACTATCTATGACCGAAATTACGAAGAGCTGGCTGTCAGCATTGACGTGGACTCTATTTGTGCTTATCCGACAAAAATCGAATCCAAGAATCGCACGGCAAGCACGTTGGCTCATATTCTCAAACCGGGCAAAAAGACGCTCCTGAAAAAAATCGATTCTTCGAAATCCTTTGTATGGATCAAGCGGCATGCAGGGCCGACTGAAGTTTCAAAGATTAAGGCGCTGGGACTTAAAGGGATTGGCTTTATAAAAGAAAGCCGCCGCTTTTATCCTAACAAGTCACTTGCAGCTCAGATAATCGGATTTACAGGAACAGACGACTATGGATTGGAAGGATTGGAATATACCTGTGAGTCAACGTTAAAAGGAAGCGCTACAACACAAACTGTATTTAAGGATGCACTCGGGCATAGTTTCAGCGCCTCTAAAAGGAACGAGACAAGTACGGACGGATGCAACATTGTCCTCACGATAGACAGGAACATTCAGTACATAGCAGAAAACGCTCTGTCCGAAGCAATAAGAACGGCCAATGCAAAAACCGGAATAGCGATCGTGGTATCGCCCAAGACCGGTGAAATCTTGGCGGCAGCAAATGCCCCTGCTTATAACCCAAATATCTTCGGGGAATCGGGACCTCGTGTCTGGCGTAACCGCGCCTTTTCAGACAGCTTTGAACCCGGCTCCACGTTCAAGGTGTTCCTGGCGGCAGCAGCCATAGAGGCCGGGGCCGGCACACCCAACACGATCTTTTATTGTGAAAACGGGGCCTACAAGATCGGCAGAAATACTATACACGATGCGCACCGGTTCGGCTGGCTTTCGCTGCAACAGATCGTAAAGGTGTCAAGTAACATCGGGGCGGCAAAAGTGGGGGAAAAAGTGGGCGCTCAGTATCTCCACAGGATACTCAAAGACTTTGGCTTTGGGGAAAAAACAGAGGTAAATGCCGCGGAAGAGGGTGTGGGCATATTGAAATCATACAGAAAATGGACTGATATAGATGCAGCCTCTATATGTTTTGGTCAGGGGGTTTCCGTATCGGCCCTTCAACTCGCAATGGCCGTTTCAGCAATTGCCAATGACGGTATCTTGATGAAACCGTTACTGATTCGGGAGATCACAGATGCTACGGGGAAGGTGGTCAGGCGCTTCAAACCTACCTGCATCCGACAGGCAGTATCCGCAGACACAGCCAATACTGTAACACGTATTCTAAAAACCGTTATCACTGACGGGGGGACCGGGGTCAAGGCTGCTTTGCCGGAATATAGCGTTGCGGGGAAAACCGGCACCGCACAAAAAGCAAGCGCCATGGCAAGGGGATATGCAGAGGGTAAATTTATCGCATCCTTTATTGGATTTGCACCGGCAGAAGAACCGGAAATCGTGGTCGTAGTCGTAATAGATGAACCGGAAAAAGACATTTACGGTGGCGTCGTTGCTGCGCCTGTGTTTCAAAAGATTACCAGAGAGACTTTACAATACATGAAAGTTCTGCCGCAAGGAAAGCTGATGGTATCAACTCAAACGAGGCAAACAGGATGAAGATCTCAAAAATTGTTCAAGGTATAGAAGGAGCTGCCATATCAGGGGGAAGCGATCCTGAAATCAAGTCTGTCCATTATAATTCACGGGAAGTCGGCCCGGAGGGACTTTTCATAGCCATACGGGGACTTCAAACTGACGGACATGGGTATATTGATGATGCGGTTCAAAGGGGGGCAACAGCCGTTGTTGCAGAAAGCGGATGGAAAGGCTCATGTTCCGTCCCGGTAATACGTGTGCCAAATACACGGCTCGCCTTGTCCCATATTGGAGCTGTGTTTTATGGGAATCCCTCAACAAACCTTTGCATAATCGGCATCACCGGGACCAACGGCAAAACAACGACCTCCTATCTGACGGAAGCGATACTTACTGCCGCAGGTTTCAAGGTAGGGGTAATCGGAACTATTAATTATCGATTCAACGGGAAGGTTTTCACTAACCCGATGACAACACCGGAGGCGCTCGATACTCACAGACTTTTAAGGGATATGCTCCAAAACGGGATTACCCATGTGGTGATGGAGGTCTCTTCTCACGGGCTCGACCTCCACAGGGCGGACCATTGCCAGTTTGATGTCGCCGTGTTCACCAATCTTTCCCAGGACCATCTTGATTATCATAAGTCCATGGAAGCATACTTTGCATGCAAAAAACGCCTATTTGTTGAACTTCTAAACAAAGGTCCTAAGAGAAAAAACGCCGTGGCCGTCATTAATCGTAATGATCCCAGAGGAAAATCGATCGTAAAGGAATTGGTGGTGCCTTATCTTTATGTGGGACATTCCCAGGAAAGCACGATATGGGCCGAAGATATAAAAACCACACCTGAATATACGTCCGGGATTATACATATGCCGGGATGTATGCTGTCGTTCCGATCCGAATTGGTGGGGCGTTATAATGTTGAAAATATACTTGCCGCCACAGGGATAGGAACTTCTCTTAACATTCCACCGGAATCCATAAAGAGAGGAATCAGACAGGTACGCAGGATACCCGGCCGCCTGGAACCTGTGGAGAATGAGCTCGACGTCTCCATACTGGTCGATTATGCCCACACGCCGGATGCACTTGACAATGTCTTACGAACCCTGAGGGGATTAACTTCCGGAAAACTGATTACTGTTTTCGGATGCGGGGGCGACCGCGATCGTGAAAAAAGGCCTCTCATGGGCGAGGTTGTGGGGCGTTTGAGCGATCTCGCCGTAATCACCTCTGACAACCCAAGGACAGAGCCTCCGGATAAGATTATAGAGTCGATCATAAGCGGCATAAGGCCTGTTCGTTCAAAGGAATACAAAGCTCGGGATCTGAAAAAGGGCTTTGATGAACCGGGATACTTGGTGATACCGGATCGGAAGAGCGCCATCGTAGCGGGGATAAAGGCTGCGAGCCCCAAAGACACCGTACTTATTGCCGGAAAGGGACATGAAACATATCAAATAATTGGAACGGAGACGCTACCGTTTGATGATCGCCAGGTGGCCGAAGAGGCGGTAGAAGATATAATGTCATGAGCCACTGGACTATATCAGAAATAGTAAAGGCCACAGGAGGTCGGCTAATCCAGGGACTGCCTGATGACATTATTGAGCGGATATCAATCGATTCACGCTCTATCAACGCCGGCGAATGCTTTGTGGCCATAAAAGGCCTGCATCACGACGGCCATCGGTTCATTCCGGAAGTTTTGAAGCGTGGCGTCCTTGGAATCGTGGCCGCAGAAGAATTTTATGACGAATATTCCGTGACCCCGAATGAAAAAGTCTCTTTTATCAGCGTAAAAAATACGCAAACCGCCCTTGGCGACCTCGGGGCCCGGCGCAGACAAGCAAAGGGGATTCCGCTAATCGCAATCACCGGGTCAAATGGCAAAACAACGACCAAAGAGATGACATCGGCCGTCCTGGGGCAATCTTTCAATGTGCTTGGCACGGCAGGGAATTTTAATAATCTGATCGGGGTCCCTCTGACCCTGCTCAGGTTGACGGAATCACACGAGTTGGCCGTAATCGAGATGGGTATGAATGTGCCTGGCGAAATTAAAGAACTTACTGAAATATCCAGGCCGGATGTGGGGGTTATTACAAACATCGGAAAAGGGCACCTTGAAGGGCTCAAGACAATAGACGGGGTAATGAAAGCAAAAGGCGAACTGTTTGACGGCCTGGGGAAACATGGCGTGGCCGTTATCAACATGGACGACAGGCGGGTGCGTGCCCTGGGAGATCTCTTTCCCGGTATCGCATTACGTTACGGCATCGAATGTCAGGATGCGGACGTCATGGCAAAAGAGATTCGAAGTGTAGGTGCGGGGTACTCCTTCGACCTAAAAACCCCGGGCGGGACAATACCGGTCAGACTATCATTAGCCGGAAGATTTAATATTTACAACGCCCTCGCAGCAGCAACTGTCGGATATCATTTCAAGGTTCCGATCCAAAAGATTCGTGACGGTCTGGAGCAGGTAAAACCGTTCGACAAGCGTATGCAACTGATAAAACTCGCTAATGCCGTTACCGTGCTAAATGACACTTACAATGCCAACCCCGAATCCATGTCATCGGCGATTGAGACCCTTTGTACATTGAAGCGGGAAGGCCGGGGCATAGCTGTATTGGGTGATATGCTGGAGCTGGGAGAATACTCCCTAACGGCACACCAAGAGATAGGAAAGCAAGCAGCACAGTCTCACCTGAGATATCTCCTTGTGACTGGCGACTTTGCAAACGTCACAGCGCAGTCCGCCATTGATGCGGGAATGGATACTGAACACGTAATAGCGGGAACTCATGAAGAAATCTTGGACATCTTAAAAGAGCGCCTTTCCCCTCATGACTGGATACTCGTAAAAGGATCGCGGGGGATGGCTATGGAAAAGATTGTGGAAGAACTGGTTTCCTTTTATGGAACCCAGAGATCAGAGAACAGAAGACAGAGGTCAGAGAATAGAGAACAGTAACTCGCAACTCTTAACTTGTGTCCGCCCAGAAATGGTAGATTTTGTCCCGAGACAAGGCCGCACAAAGGTTTCTACCGGAGGCGTAGTCCCGCCCAAGCGGGATCGAGGATAGAAACCTGCGGAGAACGCAGTATCGGGTCAAAAGATGCCTTTTCTGGATGGACACGGAATTTAGCTTATGCTGTATCACTTACTATATCCGTTACATGCAACGTTTTCGATATTCAACGTATTTCGGTACATTACGTTTCGGTCGATCTATGCCGTCCTGACGGCATTAGTGATATCTTTTCTATTAGGGCCATGGTTGATTAGACGTTTGAAAAAGAAAAGTATCGGACAATATGTGAGAGACAATGGGCCTTCCACTCACCTTTCCAAGACCGGCACTCCGACCATGGGCGGCTTGTTGATATTGTTTTCCGTAATGGTATCTACGCTCCTGTGGGCCGATCTTACAAACTTTCATGTATGGATGGCTCTTGTAGTCATGGCAGGATTCGGCGCGATCGGTTTTTTAGATGATTATCTTAAATTGACTAAAAAGAAAAGCGCCGGTTTAAGCGGTCGGGCCAAAATACTGATGCAATCGACTATCGCTCTTATGGTGGCAGGTTTACTCTATTCACGGCCTGATTTTGACACCCATATCACTATTCCGCTTCTGAAGGATGTGCGACCCGATCTTGGATGGGGATATATCTTACTTTCCATGCTGGTTATTGTGGGAACTTCCAATGCCGTCAACCTCACAGACGGTCTGGACGGTTTAGCAATAGGATCTACGACAGTGGCAATAGCCACCTATCTTATCTTTTCGTATGTTGCCGGTCACGTGCAAATAGCTACTTATCTTCAAATCCCTTATGTGCCGGAAAGCGGTGAACTTGCGGTCTTGTGCGGCGCCATGATCGGCGCCGGAATGGGCTTTTTGTGGTTTAACACATACCCCGCGGAGATATTTATGGGAGATGTGGGATCACTCCCTTTGGGGGGGACTCTCGGCACAGTAGCTGTAATCACAAAGCAGGAGCTTCTTCTCATAATAGTTGGCGGGCTTTTTGTAGTCGAGGCGCTCTCCGTTATATTCCAGGTCGGTTTTTTCAAGATGACCAATGGCCGTCGTATCTTCAGGATGGCGCCGCTACACCACCATTTCGAACTCAATGGGTGGCCCGAACCAAAAGTGATTGTTCGGTTCTGGCTCATTAGCATTGTTTTAGGGTTGTTGTCGTTGAGTACGTTGAAATTAAGATAGGTTGCGAGTTACGGGTTACGGGTTATTTTTAACTGAAAATTATAGGAATTTCCTTTTTTGCTGTGAGCTGTGAGCTAATTTATTTATGGACCTAAAAGATAGAAAAATACTGGTAGTAGGCTTGGCAAGGACCGGGGTCGCAGCAGCCAGGTTCCTGAAAAACCAGGGGGCAAATGTTACTGTAACTGATATTCAAGCAGAAGATATTCTACTTCATTATGTCAATGAGTTGAAAGATCTTGGCATAAAAATGGAACTCGGGGGACATACTGCAAAGACCTTTACCGACGCGGATCTTATCGTAGTAAGTCCGGGAGTTCCTCACAATATCGCCGTGCTGAAAACAGCACGGAAAAATGGAGTGCCTGTTGTTGGAGAAATAGAACTGGCCGGCAGATTTATTGGGGAACCGATTGTGGCGGTAACAGGGACCAATGGCAAGAGTACTGCCACGACCCTCTTGGGAGAGATGTTGAACAGGTCAGGCTTTAATGTATATGTGGGAGGGAATATCGGAACACCGCTGATTGAATATGCCGGGGGCGATATGTCGGCTGATATGGTTGTTGCGGAAATCAGCAGCTTTCAGCTCGATACCATTGAGACATTCAGGCCGCATGTAGGGGTCCTCTTGAACATTACTGAGGATCATTTGGACAGATACACTGATTTTGAGGAATACATACACTCAAAGGAGAGACTCTTTGAGAATCAGGCCAGGGCTGATGTGGCTGTCCTTAATGCTGAAGATCCTTCGATTACAAGGATAGCGCGAGGTATTAAAAGCCGGAAACTCTTCTTCAACCTAAAAGATACATCCAATGGTTCTATGGTGAGCGACACAAAAATGACATGCCGCCTCCCACACAGGGAACCTGTGTTGTTTGACCTGTCCGGTTTTCGTTTAAAAGGGGCGCACAATCTTGAAAATGCCGCTGCCGCGGCTCTTGCCGCCCTGGCGGCAGGAGGAACATCTGCAGGGATTCAAGACGCGTTGAATCATTTCAAAGGACTCCCCCACAGGTTAACCTATGTGCGGACTATAGACGGAGTTGACTACTACGATGATTCCAAAGGGACCAATGTCGATTCTGTGGTTCGGTCTCTTGAAAGCTTTGATGCGCCGATTTTTTTGATTATCGGCGGGAGGGATAAAGGGGGAAGCTACAGCCGGCTTGCACCCGCGGTAAAGACCCGGGTCAAAAAGATTTTAGCTGTCGGCGAAGCGCAAAAAAAAATTATCAACGCCCTGGGCTCTTCTACGGATATCATGCAGGCAAGCACCCTGGAAGAGGCGGTACGGATCGCCCATGGAGAAGCAATACCCGGCGACGTGGTTCTCCTGTCACCGGCGTGTTCAAGCTTTGACATGTTCAAAGATTATGCTGAAAGAGGCGCGGTGTTTTGCAAGGCAGTGGGGGGGTTGGGAGGAAGGTCAGAGGACAGAAGGCAGAGGACAGAGGACAGAGGACAGAAGACAGAGGTCAGAAGGCAGAGGTCAGAAGGCAGAGGACAGATTACAGAAGACAGAGGACAGAATTCAGCACTGTCAATCTGTCTTCTGTTTTCTGTTATCT
>JAUVFC010000006.1 GCA_030594505.1 Desulfobacterales bacterium | reverse complement strand
CTGCACAGAGATAATTGTCAGTGGTCCGTTGTCAGTTGGAAGCGCACACTATTTAATCCAACGGACTCCGGACAATGGACTGATTCAAAGAGACCTTTGCATAGTGCGACATTTTTTCGTCAGGCAAGTTGAGCGAAGTGAAATCCCGTCGCCGGGGGAAGGCGAAAAATTTAACCGGAGGTCCGCCTGAGGCGGATTGAGGATAGCGCTGATGCTTCACTTCGTGCAAAGTTTGAAGCCTGACGCCGCATCACGGAAAAATGGCAGTTATGCAAAGGTCTCTCAAAAAGCGCGGTGTATATCGTGCAAAGTATAAGCCGGGAGCTTACTTTTGAAAGGCTTTATTCCGGAAGACAAAATTGCCGAAATCTTGCATGCTGTCAGCATCATTGACGTTATATCAGAGTATGTATCGCTGAAGAAAGTCGGAAGAAACCATAGTGCATTATGTCCGTTTCATTCCGAAAAGACACCTTCATTTACCGTTAGTGAGGAAAAACAGATATTCCATTGTTTTGGATGCGGATTTGGGGGTAATGTCTTCAGCTTTTTAATGCGGTACCATAATATAAGCTTTCCAGAGGCAGTTCAGGATCTGGCTAAAAGGTACGGGATTGTTATTCCGACAAAGCGGATGTCTCCGGGGGAGAGGAGGAAATTCGAGGAACGGGAGAATATTTTAAAAATAAATCGGTTGGCTTCCGAATATTTTTATAACATTTTATTACATGCTTCAGAGGGACAAAACGGACGGGAGTATTTAAAGAAAAGGGGAATATCGCGCGAAATAATTGATCGTTTTACACTCGGCTATGCCGATGGGAGTTGGAACAGCCTGGTTCAATTTCTTTCCAAAAAAAAGACCCCCCTAAGTCTTGTTGAAAAAGCAGGGTTAATTGTCAAAAAGAGGGGGGGATATTACGATCGTTTTCGTGAACGTATTGTATTTCCTATATTAGATGTATGTCAAAATGTCATAGGGTTCGGCGGACGTGTCCTTGATCAGAGCCTCCCCAAGTACCTGAATTCTCCTGATACCCCGGTTTATAACAAGAGCAGATCACTCTATGGTATACATAGTGCCAAATCATTCTGTCGAACGACTGATTCGGTATTTGTAGCAGAGGGGTATTTTGATTTTCTCGCACTCAATTGTCATGGTATTGATAATGTTGTAGCGACCCTCGGTACTGCGTTGACCCGAGAACATATTAGAATTTTAAAGGGTTATGCCGGCACAGCAGTTTTGGTTTTTGATTCGGATGAAGCAGGGATCAAAGCCGCGCAACGAAGTCTTCCGCTATTTACAGAAGAAAAAATGGAAGTGCGCATCCTGGTTCTGCCGGAAGGTCACGATCCGGACACATTTGTCTTTGAGTACGGACGAGAGGGATTTGTGAAACTAACTGAAGAATCTCTTGGAGCCATCCCTTTTTTGATGTCATATTTTATCGCTAAGCATGGTCTTTCCATAGAAGGGAAGGCACGGATAATAGACGACTTGAAGACATCTATTTCCGCCCTAGATGGGGTAAAACGATCCCTTTATGTCAAGGAGCTTGCGGAACGGCTCAATATTGAAGAGTCTGTTGTTTTGGAACAGGTTCGAAAGGCAACAAGTAAGGATCACAAAAAGAAGGACGCGGAAGATCGGAAGACGGGAATTTTTGCGGACTACAAGATAGAAAAAGGGATTCTCCAGATGATGGTCCAGTTCCCCCCTATTGTCCCTTATATAACAAAAGAACGAATTGTTGAGGATTTCGAAAACCCGGTCCTTAAAAAGATAGGGCAACTGATTCTTCAAGTATTTCGGGATACGGGAGAGGTTATAGTCTCAGATATCATTGCCCGCATTGATGATCATAAGCATAAGTCATTGATGTCCTCGCTGTTTTTGGATGAACAGATATGGGATCGCGGAAAATGCTTCAAAAGGATAGATCAGTTCAGGCGTGGCGTGAATAAAAGAAGGGGAAAAATATTGTCACAAAAAATCAAAGAGGCCCAAAAGGCCAATGATTACAACCTGTTAATGAGCCTTGTGAAGGAAAAAAATCATGAGTCTCGGGTTTCTCGTGACTTATAAGAAGAATAAAGCTTAATCAATCCACAGATTACGCAGATGACACAGATTTCAAAAAAGACTCCGGAATATTTAAATAAAAATCTGCGAAAATCTGTGAAATCTGCGGATATAATTTCCTAAATCGAGATTGGGAGGAATATTTTCAATATGAACGGTCCCGATAGCAAAGAGATAAAGAGGCTCATTTCTGTTGGAAAAAAACGGGGATATTTAACCTATAAAGAGCTCAACGAGGCTTTGCCAAGTGATGTCGTGTCATCAGATCAAGTTGACGCGATGATTATGATGTTTGACGATCTCGATATCGAGCTCATAGACGATAGCAAGAAGCCTCAGGCCAATAACCAGCTCGAATCGGAAAAAAAGGTTGAAGAGGTAGTAAAACGGCTGAGTCCTGATATTCCCACCAAGGTTACAGATCCTGTAAAGATGTATTTTAAGGAGATGGGTTTGGTTTCTCTCCTGAGCAGGGAAGGTGAAGTGGTGATCGCAAAGAAGATTGAGAAAGGCGAACAGGATATATTAAAGTCTTTTACGGAGTCTACCATAGGGATCTGGAGCATTATTGATCTGGGAAAAGGTCTTAGGATTGGCAGTGTACGCCTTAGAGATGTGTTGCGTGATATTGATGAGGCGGAGTCTGCCTATGTTGAAGAAACCGAGCATGTGGAGAAGATTGTAGGGATAATTGATCAGATAAAAAGTATAGCCGGTGAAAATGAGAATTATCGTAAAATCTTGTTTGCGTCTTCCGTGAACAATGAAGAACGTCGCAAGATGCGGCGGAAGATTAACCGCAGGAACAGAAAAATTTTTGGCCTTATTAAAGACTGGAGGTTAGGCGGGAATTTTATCAATCTCGTTGTGAAAAAATTTGAAGAACATATTGAAGTTTTTGACGGCTTAGAGAAAGAGATTTCACGTGTTGCGGCAAAAACGGGTGTAACATTGACGGATATCCGTCGTGATAATAGTACGCGATTTCAACTGACAAAATGGCTTTCTAGAAAATGTGATTTGGACAAAAAAACACTCGATGGGTTAGTGGATCAGGTGCTTACAGCGGAACAGAAAATCAGAGAAAAAGAGTTAGAACTTAAGATGACCAATCAGTCCATAAAGCGGCTTCTTTCACGAGTTGTCAAGGGCGAGGATAAGAGCAAGGCCGCAAAAAGCGAATTAATTAAAGCGAATCTGAGATTGGTGGTAAGTATAGCAAAGAAGTACACGAACAGGGGACTTCAATTCCTTGACCTGATCCAGGAGGGGAACATCGGTTTGATGAAAGCGGTAGATAAATTTGAATATCGTCGGGGCTACAAGTTCAGTACCTATGCGACATGGTGGATTCGTCAGGCTATTACCCGGGCTATTGCGGATCAGGCCAGGACCATAAGGATACCGGTACATATGATAGAGACGATCAACAAATTAATTCGTACGTCAAGATATCTGGTTCAGGAACTGGGACGGGAACCAATACCTGAAGAAATTGCCGCGAAGATGGAATTCCCGCTGGATAAGGTACGGAAAGTCTTGAAGATTGCAAAGGAGCCGATCTCCCTGGAGACACCAATTGGAGAGGAAGAAGATAGCTCTCTTGGGGATTTTATAGAAGACAAGAAATTTGTTTCCCCGTCTGAGGCCGCTGTCGGCATGAGTCTTGGAGATCAGACACGCAAGGTCCTTGCCACGCTTACCCCGCGTGAAGAAAAGGTCCTTCGGATGCGATTCGGGATCGGTGAGAAGGCAGACCATACTTTAGAGGAAGTAGGGAGGGATTTTTCGGTTACGAGAGAGCGTATTCGCCAGATTGAGGCAAAGGCACTGAGAAAGTTGCGCCATCCTACAAGGAGCAGTAAGTTGAAGAGTTTTGTTGACGCACCATAAAAATTTGGGCCCATAGCTCAGCTGGAAGAGCCACCGGCTCATAACCGGTAGGTCCCTGGTTCGAACCCAGGTGGGCCCATGCCTTGAATTTCAGATGTGGAAAGGTCGGCTAACTAAAACTATTCAGATAGCGTGGCCCCTCTCAGAAGCGGGCCGTTCAACGGGGAAAAGGTGTGGCCTGCTTAGCCACGCCTTTTTATTTGTATATGATAAGTGTTACAGTATCGGATTTGATTGATGTTATGGAAGAGCTGGCCCCCAGTTCTCTTGCAGAGTCATGGGATAATGTCGGTCTTCAAGTAGGAAGTCTTGACCGGCCGGTAAATAAAGTGATCATAGCCCTTGACCCCACACCCACCGTGGTTTTATCTGCCTGTACGCAAGGGGCTGACCTGTTGATTACACATCATCCTCTTATTTTTCATCCTGTTAAGAGTGTGAACCTTGATCTGTATCCTGGAAATATCATAGGGGAAGCAGTTAAAAATGGATTGGCGATCTATGCCGCTCATACGAATCTGGACAGCTGTGCCGGCGGTGTCAATGATATTATGTCCGGCCGGCTAAAACTTCGCAATGTAAAAGTGTTGAAGCCTGTACAGGCCGACTCTTTTCCTAATGCTGATGTGGGATTGGGGCGTATAGGCGATCTTAAGGAACCATTGAGCTTAGAAAAATTTGCTGAAAAGGTTAAACAAGAACTTCAATTAGAAAGTATAAAGGTTGTCGGAAAGCCGGATGCTATTATAGAGCGTGTATGTGTGTGTTGTGGGAGCGGTTCGAGCCTATTAAAAGATTTTTTGGCTTGCGGAGCGGATCTTTATGTAAGCGGCGACCTTCATTATCATGACGGCCGGCTGACAGAAATGGCGGGGAAGGCGCTTATTGATATCGGACATTTTCATTCAGAACATCTGATCGTAGCCGCACTTGCTGCTATCTTGGAGAAGACTGCTTTAGAAAGGGATTGGGACCTGAAAGTGATCCCTTATACTAAAGAAAGAGATCCTTTTACTATTATTTAGCGTCCAACCGGAAACGGCATCTTTTGCCCCGATACTGCGTTCTCCGTCCCGCCCTGGCGGGAGTAGAAACCTTTGTGCGGCCTTGTCTCGGGACAAAATCTACCATTTCCGGATGGACACGTTTAACGGAGGTTTTTTTGGAAAAGCAATTTCAGTTATTGGCGGAACTACAGGATATTGACATCAAAATAGATCAACTGCGAGAAAATATAACCAAAGAACCGTTAAAGATCGAAAAATTGCAGGCTGAATTTACTGCGTTTGAGAAAAAAGTAAAAGATGAGGCGGCCAAACTGGATAAGTTTGAAAAAGAAAGACGTAGTTGTGAAATCGAACTACAAGAAGGCGAGGCGAGAATTGGGAAAAGCAAAGAAAACCTGATGAATATCAAGTCGAACAAAGAATATAAAGCTGCGTTAAAAGAGATCGCCGCTATTGAAAAGGCCAATAAAAAGATTGAAGACAGGATGTTGTTGTGCATGGAAGATATTGAAAAGGCCGATGCCGTGCTTGCTGAAAAGAAAAAAGAGATATCCGAACGTGAAGATGACTTGAAAACACAAATAACAGAGATTGAGAAAGAGATTCGTCGGGATGAGCAGAAATTAGCCTCCAGGAAGAAAACCCGGAACCAATTGGTCGGGAAGATTGATGAAGAGCTTGTAAGAAGATACGATCAGATACAAAAAAATGGAAGAACATTGGCGGTTGCTCGTGTTAATAATGCTGTCTGCCATGGTTGCAATATGAATATTCCTGCGCAGATCTATAATGAGTTACAAAAGTTCGATTCCATAAAACTTTGCCCGAACTGTCGGCGTATAATGATATATTGCAAAGAAGAAAGTTTGAAGACTTCGTAAAAAGTCTTTCGTGAACGACTTTTTACGAAACCATCAAATTTGTCAGAGCAGTCCAAATGATCGCTGGCGGAAACGCTGGAGGAAAGTCCGAGCTCCGCAGGGCAGGGTGCTCCGTAACACGGAGTCGCGGCGACGTGAAGGAAAGTGCCACAGAAAGGAAACCGCCCTGTGAGTTAGTGTGTTTAACTTACAGGGTAAGGGTGAAAGGGTGCGGTAAGAGCGCACCAGTTCTCCGGGCGACCGGGGAAGCTTGGTAAACCCCACCCGGAGCAAGACCAAATAGGAGAGCGTTTGAGGGCGGCCCGTCCAAGGCTCTCGGGTTGGTTGCGGGAGGTGTCGAGCAATCGGCATCCTTAGATGAATGATCATTGTTCCGTAAAGGGTGACCGATACGGAAAACAGAACTCGGCTTACGGGCTGCTCTGACAAATAAAATACAGATAACAGATAACAGATGACAGATAACAGACATTACCGAAACGGAGGCAAGTCATGCTTCAAATTGAAAATCTAAGAGTTGAGGTTGGAGAAAAAGAGATCCTCAAAGATGTAAATCTGGAAATCCCTCCCGGCGAGACTTATGTGCTCTTTGGACCCAACGGTTCGGGTAAGACGAGTCTTATGATGACTATAATGGGTTTTTCCGGATACAATGTCACCGGCGGAAGGATTATCTTTAAAGGGCAGGATATTACTCATATGCCGATCCACGAACGCGCAACGCTCGGCATTGGTGTCTCCTTTCAAAGGCCTCCGACGATTCACGGTTTAAAGACGCGTTCCATGGTGGAATTATGCAGGAAGAATACCGGGACCGATGTGGATCAGCTTGCGGCGTCGTTAAACCTTAGTGAATTTTTGGACAGGGATGTCAATGAAAATTTTTCAGGCGGGGAGATCAAACGGTGTGAGCTTCTTCAACTGATGGCGCAGGAGCCGGAGATGGTCTTGCTTGATGAACCGGAATCAGGAGTTGATCTGGTAAACATGAGACTTGTCGGCGAATCGATCAACCGGCTTTTAGGAAGAAGGCTTGAGCCTCCAAAAGGCGAATGCCATAGAAACCTTATAGAGAAAAAGGCCAAGTCGGCTCTGGTAATAACACACACCGGGTATATTCTTGACTACATTACTGCTGATAAGGGACAGGTCCTTTATGACGGGGTTATTTGTTGCAGAAGGAATGCGCGGGAGATCCTGAAATGGATAGAGGAATTCGGCTATAAGGAGTGTGTACAATGCACAAATTAGATAAAAAGGCCGCAAATACTGAAACAGAGGCGCCCACGCTTGACCAGGATGTTGACCTGAACCGGTATACGGATCGATTAGAAGAGCATTCTTATATTGATGACCTTGCCGAGTTAAACACCTCGGATGCTGAACAGATGTCAAGAGTGGGCATAGATACAGTGGAAAAAGAGCGGATAGGAACTTTCATACAGAAAGACAGCTCTGTTTTGCACTGTAAGGCGAAACAGGATGGCGTTGAGGTGATGGGTATCTCCCGGGCTGTCAAGAAGCATGATTGGCTGGAAAAATACCTCTGGAAGGGGGTTGATCCTGATACTGACAAATACACGCGCCAGGCAAAACTTAAGCCGACAGAAGGATATTTTATTCGGGCGCTGCCGGGCGTTAAGACGGAGTATCCCATACAAGCATGTCTTTACATCGCCAAGAAAGATTCCTCTCAGAACGTTCACAACATTGTCATTGCCGAAGAAGGTTCGGAGCTTCACATTATTACAGGCTGTGCCACGGCTCCTCATGTTGTGTCAGGGCTCCATATAGGGGTATCAGAGTTTTATATCAAAAAGGGAGCAAAGGTGACCTTTACCATGATACACAATTGGGGGGAGGAGGTAGCAGTACGTCCCCGAACTGTTGCGTATGTTGAAGAAGAAGGAGTCCTGGTATCGAACTATATTAGCTTAAAACATGTACGAACACTCCAGATGTACCCTACGACTTACTTGAATGGCAAGGGGGCGGTTGCCCGGTTCAGCAGCGTATTGGTAGCTCCCACCGGGAGTCATTTGGATATAGGTTCCCGTATTGTTTTGAATGCGCCGGAAACCCGGGCCGAAATCATTTCACGGGCCATTACCACCGGTGGTGTCATTATCGCCCGTGGAAACCTGGTAGGGAAATATCCGGGCATAAAGGCGCACTTAGAGTGCAAAGGATTGATTTTGTCAGATGGTCTCATGCATGCCGTTCCCGAGTTGGAGGGTCATGTGGCCGGCGTTGAAATGTCCCACGAGGCTGCTGTCGGCAAGATCGCGCGTGAAGAAATTGAATACCTGATGGCGCGCGGGCTTGACGAAGAAACGGCAATTTCGACGATTGTTCGGGGATTCTTGAATGTGGATATCGAAGGTCTTCCACCTTCCCTGAAAAAGGAACTCGACGCGGCTATTGCAGAAAGTGAAAAAGATATGTTTTGATATGAACAGCCCTATTTTCAACGAAAAAATCGACATATTTTCCCGCGGTTATCTTAAGTGTTGCAAATACCTGTCTGATGTGGAGCCTGTTAGAGAGACCTTTACAAAAAGGCTCTATGCGGAAATGGTCGCAACCTCCAAATTGCTGGAGGACTTCTTAGACTTCCATGGGGCCAAGAACAATAGTGATTGGTATTTTTACAGGGAATTAGTGGCTTCCGTGCGGAATCTTGCGGCGGTTGCTTATTCTCAAAGACATATCTTTAACCGCGTCCCTTTTTATGAATTGGACGGGGAAAAGAACTTCAAGGAAAGAGGGCTCAAGACCCATAAATTTCTGATAAGATCTTTGCGCAACATCAGCGTTGCGTCTTTAGAGGAAGCAGGGCGGCTTAACATCCGTATCCCTTCAGATAACTTTTCATGGGAAGATTTCCCGGGAATATCCACAGATCAGGTATTTGATTTCGACATTGACGATCAGGACACGGTCGAAGAGCAGAAAAATATCGTCAGGATCACCACGAAGTTTTTAAATGTGGTGAAAGACTTTGAGATGTTAGGATTTTACGAACCGTATCCGATTGAAAAAATAAAGACCATCGTTCCCTCCAGTATCAATGAAGAAGAGATGCGCCGATTTGAAATGGTGGTGCACAATCTGCAATCCTCATTCGACACCTATGTAAACAGAAGCGCTCTCAGGTTTAGAAAAGTTAAACTCAAACGCCTCCGAGGATCTATATCGGTCGTCCTGCATCTGATGGAATTGACCGGCAGACTTCTCCACTATTACGAACGCCATCTTTATGAGATGGGGTACAAAAATGTTTATAAAGTAGTTGGAGATCGTTTGATGGGGATGGTGGGAGTGGATCAGATCCTGGACAGTATTGTTAATTACGGACTTTATTATATGTGCAAATTTCTTACATCAGGACAGGATCTTGCCAGAGAGGTTCTGAACGAGAACATAGAGAGATCTTCTATCAAGGTGGGGATCCCCGTGCAAATGGGATTCCACAGCCGCCCCAGCCTATTGGTGGCCAAGATTGTCCAGCACTATGGCGGAGAGGTGGAATTGTGTGTGGGGACAGATCGGTTTGATGCCGGCAGCGTTCTGGATATCCAGTGGGCCGGCGGAAAGATAGCAAAAGAAGAGATCGAAAAGGTTGTCTTTGAAGGCGATGTCAGGGCATTGAATGATATAAAAATACTGGCCGGCGTGAATTACGGTGAGGACACTATGGGAAAAGGTATCCCGCTCCCAAGGGAACTGTTGTATTTGAGGCAATAAAATAACAGATGACAGAGAACAGAGAACAGAGAACAGATGACAGAGAACAGATGACAGACATTATCAAAGCATGAAAAAAGTCGTTGCCGTCATTGTAGCCGCAGGAGAAGGGGTGCGGATGGGGGATGGTCCCCGGAAGCAATACCGAAACCTGGGCACTCGCCCTGTTCTTGTCCATACCCTTTCTGTATTTGATAAGAATCCTGAAATTGATCGTATCGTGCTGGTCCTGCCGGAGTCCGATCATTCCTTTCGTCAGGAAAAGATCATAGATCCTTTTGATTTTAAGAAGAACATTCAACTGGTCTCAGGGGGCGCTGTCCGCCGGGAATCAGTCTATAACGGGCTAAAGGCCGCGGGAGACGATTGCGATACCGTAGTTATCCACGACGGAGTCCGGCCCCTGGTTTCCTCTCGCCTTATTGCCGAATCAGTGGCGGGCGCCAAAAAATACGGCGCCTGCATTGCCGCGGTCCCTGTAAAAGATACGTTAAAGGTTGTAAAAGATAACGCGATACAGAAGACCCTTTCCCGTGATCAGGTGTGGATGGCCCAGACCCCCCAGACATTTCAATACGATCTTATCATGAGAGCGCATGAGGCGGCCCGAAAAGAACAATTTAAGGGGACAGATGACGCGGCGCTCGTTGAGCGCCTGGGGATTGAAGTTCACGTGATTGAAGGGGATCCCGGAAATATCAAGATCACCGCGCCGGAAGACCTGAAGGTAGCGGAAGCCATTACTTACAAGACAAAAAAATTAAGTTTTTCGTGATTTGGGCCGAAAATAAAACAACGGGTTATAGTTTGGTCAAAAAAGCGATTTTTTCAGTATAATTAATGTTAAGGCTAAAAGTCATATAACCCGTTATTTTTGAAAATGTTTTTTGGTCTCACCATGAGACCTTTGCATAACGCGACATTTTTTCGTCAGGCAAGTTGAGCGAAGTGAAATCCCGTCGCCGGGGGAAGGCAAAAACTTTAACCGGAGGTCCGCCTGAGGCGGATTGAGGATAGCGCTGATGCTTCACTTCGTGCAAAGTTTGAAGCCTTACGCCGCATCACGGAGAAATGGCAGTTATGCAAAGGTCTCACCATAGGACTGATTAGTAAAGGAGCGCTGTTATGAAAGTTATTAGACTGCTTGCGATATGTTTGACGGTTGTTTTCCTTGTCAGCGGCTGCGTCGTCACCAAAAAAAGCTATACCAGCCTGCTCAGCGAGTTGACAGCCCTTGATTTAGAAAAAGAGAAAATTGAAGAGGACCTGTCGGACACCCGCGCGAAGAATGATAAAACAATCGCTGAACAGAAAAACCGAATTTCCAGCCTGGAACAGGAGATCACGGATATAAAAACCAAATACGATGACGATATGGCTATTGCTGCATCCAGGCAGGAAGAGATTTCCAAAAGCCTTAAGGGACTTCAAGCGGAATCATCCGAGCAAACGCAAAATCTGTTAAAGCAAGTCGCTAAAATTCAGAAAAAATATGAAACCGATATCTCAGCGAAAAACAAAGCAATTAATACATTAAAAGCAGAGCACCGCCAAAAGACCGAGAAGTTAAATAACCGGTTTGATCAAGCGGCACAGTCCAACAGGTTAACGGTTAAAAGGCTTCTGAAGGAAATTGATACGCTGGAGGCCCTCACTGCCGAGCAAAAAAATGCCTTGAATGAACTGTCAGATCAGGCCGATCAGCTTGAACACCAATTAAAGGAAGAGATTGAAACCGGCGAGATTCGGCTGAAGCGTTACAAGACCAAGACAATTATCAACATTGACAACAGTATTTTATTTGGCTCCGGAAAGGCTATACTAAAAGAGGGCATAAGAAAACCTTTAGCAAAAATTGCGAAGGCCATGGGGAACTTTCCGGAAAATAATATTCAGATAGAAGGCCACACTGATAATGTCCCCATAAAGACATCAAAATTTCCGTCCAACTGGGAGCTCTCCTCGGCACGCGCTCTATCGGTGCTTTGTTTTTTTGCGAATGAAGCTAATCTGGATCCCAGGAAATTATCGGCTGTGGGGTACGGAGAATTCCATCCCCTTGCCCCGAATGACACACCCGAAAATAGGCGACTAAACCGTCGGGTTGACATTGTCATCCTGCCTGCGCAATAAAAATCCCTCGTGGCACAGGCACGGGGGCAACCCCCCCGTGCCTTGCTCTGCCATGGATGTCCCCACCTTATCCAAAAAAGGGCTTACAGCCTTAACGACTGTAAGCCCTTTGCTTTTCCTGGTGGGCCGTCGGAGAATCGAACTCCGAACCTACTGATTAAGAGTCAGGTGCTCTGCCTAATTGAGCTAACGGCCCGTGTGACAGTGGAACCGATCAAATTAGGTAACAACCTTTTTGTGAAATGTCAATATTTTTTGTCCGTTATGTCCGTATTTTTTGTCCGTTAACGGTAGATTTTGCGGGTAATGCAAAAAAAATGAGTTGTGCGCAAAAGGTCTTCTCTGGTATAATTGAAAACTAATAAGAGTAAGTTCAATAGAATAGCAATTTTCATTTTGGACGCAGAAAAACGCAGATTGGCAGGATATTAAATATGAAGTTGCGAGTTACGTGTTGCGTGTTAAAAAGGGGAAGTAATTAAGTTCACTTTACCTTTGAAAAAGGAGGATTGTCATGGATGTGCGAATACCTGACTTTGCGGGGAGTTGGTATCCGGCAGGCGCATCAGAGTGCCGCAGGGAGATAGAAGGTTATGTAAAAGAAAGTGTTTCGCTTTCTTCTCCTGATATCAAAAAGGTTGGGGGAATAGTACCCCATGCCGGATGGTTTTTTTCAGGACAGATCGCCTGTAACGTGATCAAATGCTTAAAGGGTAATCAAGCCCCGGATGTTGTTGTATTGTTCGGTATGCATCTGAGCCCCGGGAGTCGCAACTTTATCATGCAGGAGGGGCACTGGGAGACACCGCTCGGTGATCTGGAGATTCATCAAGGATTGGCCGGAAAGGTGGCTGATGAATTTCCGTTTACCATAGAGACCGCCTCCAGACATTCACAGGACAACACAATCGAACTCCAGCTTCCATTTGTTAAATATTTTTTCCCTGATGTAAAGATTGTGCCGATCGGGGTTCCTCCTGTGCCGGGCTCTATTAAGATCGGCGAAAGGGTTGTAGATCGCTCGAAAGAGCTTGGATTGAAAATTATCGTTATCGGATCAACCGACCTGACCCATTACGGTTATAATTACGGGTTCATGCCCAAGGGGATAGGAGAAGAAGCGGTTGACTGGGTGCGCAATGAGAACGATAAACGTGTGATAGAGCGGATGACTGCCATGGATGCCGAGGGGGTAATCATCGAAGCATTGGAACATCAAAATGCTTGTTGCTCCGGGGCGGCTGCAACGGCAATTGCCGCAGGGCGAAAACTTGGCGCGGTAGAGGCTGAAAAGATAGTCTACGCAACCAGCTATGACAAGAGTCCCGGGAACAGCTTTGTGGGGTATGCGGGGATTGTGTTTTAGAAATGGCATCTTTTGCCCCAATACTGCGTTCTCCGTCCCGCCCTGGCGGGACTACGCCTGCGGTAGAAACCTTTGTGCGGTCTTGTCTTGAAACACAATCTACCCCTTATGGAGCAACATTAGGCAAGATGACTTCGTAAAAAGTCATAAAGTAAGGAGCACACTACATGTCAGTGGAAGAAACCATTCTCTCTATGGCACGCGCTGCTAAAAAGGCTGCAAGGATACTGGCCACATGCGGCACGGATAAAAAAAACGACGCCCTGGAGCGGATTGCCCAAAAACTGTCAGACAAAAAAGATGCAATAAAGGAAGAAAATAAAAAGGACCTTGCTTATGCGGAGGAAAAAGGGCTGTCCGCTGCCATGATCGACCGGCTCACGATAAAAGACAGTACAATTGAATCTATGGTATCGGGCCTTCGCGAAGTAGCGCAACTCCCCGACCCGGTTGGAAGCGTTGCCCGTATGTGGCTCCGGTCCAACGGACTGCAGGTCGGCAAGATGCGGATTCCATTGGGGGTAATCGGGATTATCTATGAGTCACGGCCGAACGTAACCGTAGATGCGGCAAGCCTCTGCATAAAGGCAGGAAACGCTGTTATTCTTCGCGGGGGATCGGAAGCGCTTCATTCCAATCTCATCCTTTCCACTATCATTCAGGAGGCGCTCAAGGATGCCGGGCTTCCGGAAGCCGCGGCTCAGGTAGTTCCTGTGAGGGACAGAAGCGCGGTCAATGCTCTTCTTGAACAGGAAGAGTCCATTGATCTGATTATTCCGAGGGGAGGCGAGGGACTGATCAGGTTTGTAGTGGAACATTCGCGTATCCCGGTACTGAAACATTACAAAGGGGTTTGCCACGTTTATGTGGATAAAGGCGCAGACCTCGATATGGCGGAAACAATCTGTTTTAACGCCAAGGTCCAGCGTCCGGGTGTTTGCAACGCCATGGAGACGCTCCTGGTCCACACGGAAACAGCCGGGGCTTTTTTGCCTCGTATGGCGGACCGTTTTAAGGAGGCCGGAGTGGAACTCAGGGGCTGTCCTGAAACGTGCCGGCTTCTTCCGGGAATAAAACAGGCCGAAGAATCTGATTGGCCGGCAGAATATCTTGACCTTATCCTTGCGGTCCGGGTTGTGCAGGATATGGATGAGGCCATGGAACACATCGCCCGCTATGGCTCCGATCATACAGAGGCTATTGTTACATCCGACTATGCCAGGGCCAACCGTTTTCTTAGAGAGGTCGATTCCTCGGTGGTATTGGTGAACGCTTCTACCCGTTTTAACGACGGAGGACAACTCGGCCTTGGGGCAGAGATCGGAATCAGCACATCCAAACTCCATGCCTTTGGTCCAATGGGACTGGAAGAACTGACAGGGACCAAGTTTATCGTGTTTGGAAACGGTCAGATCCGTACATAGAGCTATGCGCCTGGGATTATTAGGGGGAACGTTTAATCCAATACATTTCGGCCACCTTCGCGCCGCAGAAGAGATTCGCGAAAACATCGATCTGGATCGGATTACCTTTATCCCTTCCGCGCTTCCTCCTCATAAAAAGGTTGAACCTCCTATTACAGCCGCGGACCGGCTGGAGATGGCCCGGCGAGCCGTGGCTGATCATCCTTTTTTCGAGGTTTCTGAAGTGGAAATTAAGCGGCCAAGGCTCTCCTATACTGTAGAAACGTTGAGATATTTTCAAGAAAGCGTGGGCGCGGGAACAGAACTTTTTTTTATTGTGGGAATGGACGCATTCCTCGAAATTAATACCTGGAAATCGTATAAGGAACTATTTCGACTCAGTCACTTTGTTGTATTGACGCGTCCGGGGTCACCGGATGCACTGAAAAAATTCCTGACCGAACATATCTCTTCCGGTTATCGACACGACCCTGAGAGAAAGCGCTACCTCCATCCTGAACTGCGCGCCGTCTTCTTCCAAAATGTTACCCCTCTTGATATCTCATCGACAAAAATCCGGGCCCTCGTGCATGAAGGACGTTCAATACGATATCTGACGCCCAGGATAGTCGAAGAATATATCATTAACAAAGGAATATATAAATGATCCCTGAAAAAGCATCCGAAAATCATAAGCAAAAACCCGACAACCAAACATGGAAGTTGTGCGCCAAGGTCTTGCAGCAAAAAAAGGTTTTAGACCTCGTGGTATTAGATGTAGGCGGTATCGCTTCATTTACGGATACCTTTATTATCGCTTCCGGGAGATCCTCTCGACAGGTCTCCGCGGTCGGGGAACATGTAATCTATAGCTTAAAAAAACAGGGGATACGCCCGCTCGGCGTTGAGGGCTTGCAGAACGGCCAATGGGTGCTGATAGATTACGGAGATGTCGTCATCCATATATTCTTTGAGCCGATCCGTGAGTTTTATGACCTCGAAGGGTTGTGGTCAGACGCGAAAAGGATAAAGGAGATGTAACTGCTCAGGTTCAAAGTTGATGATCTCGTAAAAAGTCTTCAATTCGCTTGATTGGTCACTTTTTAGATGTTCTAAGTTCGCGTCGCTAAATTGCAAAAACTCGGGCTAACGCCCTCAAACAGTTTGCAATTTTAACGCTCCGCTTCACTAAGAACATCTAACAAAAGATGACCAAAATAAGCTCATCAAAGACTTTTTACGAGATCATCAAAGTTCAGGGGTTCACGGTTCACGGCTAAACTGATGAAAAAGAGGCTATACGAATGCGGAATTCATCCGGTTCTTGCAACGGAGTTTAGAGGAAACTCTATGCTGCCTTGTAAATGTGAAGAGAGCAACCCTGAACCGTGAACCCTGAACCCTTGAACCCCTGAACGTTGAACCTGAGCAGTTACAAAAAATTTAGTAATTCTCGAAGGATAAAACCCCATGTTAGACCGCAGACCGATAATGTTATGCATACTGGACGGATGGGGGATTGCTCCGCCGGGTGAAGGAAATGCCATCTTCCAGGCCCGCACCCCTTTTCAGGAGCAACTTTTCAAGACTTATCCCTCCACGCGCCTGGCAACATCCGGGGAGGCCGTCGGCCTTCCGGAAGGGATTATGGGAAATTCCGAGGTCGGTCACCTTAACATCGGCGCCGGCAGGGTGGTTTACCAGGGCATTACCAGGATCAACCGCGCTATTCGCACCGGCGAGTTTTTTGATAACAAAACATTCGACCAAGTGATCTCAAAGGTCAAAAAGAACAACGCCTCCCTCCATATCATGGGATTGGTCTCAGACGGAGGGGTGCACAGCCACATGGATCACATCTTTGCCCTTGTTGAATTAGCCAAACGCGCTGATTTGCATAATCTCTACGTTCATTGTTTCACGGATGGGAGAGACACTCCCCCACACAGTGGTATCGAGTACATCCGCACCTTGCAACGAGAGCTGAATCGCCAGGGAACTGGCAGGATCGCGACTGTTTGCGGCAGGTTCTATGCCATGGACAGGGACAAAAGGTGGAACAGGGTCGAAAAAGCATATAAGATGCTCACATCAGGGATCGGCATACAGGCGACGGATCCGATTGCAGCAATCAGTGCGGCCTATGAACGGGGAGAGACCGACGAATTCATCGAACCAACTATCATTACCGATACATCAGGCAATCCCACTGCCACCGTCCGCGATCAGGACGGGATAGTCTTTTTCAACTTTCGGGCAGACCGCGCGCGAGAACTCAGCCGTGCCTTTACAGAGCCAAATTTTGACGGGTTTGCGGCAAATCCCAGGCCCAAACTTGCCGATTACGTGTCCATGACTATTTATGAGGAACAATTCACCTTTCCGGTCGCATTCCCGCCGGAACATCTCGTCAATATATTTGGCGAAATCATAAGCAAGGCGCAGCTCCGCCAACTTCGGATCGCGGAAACGGAAAAATATGCCCATGTCACCTATTTTTTCAATGGCGGCGAAGAAACACCCTTCCCTCAGGAAGATCGCTGCCTCATACCTTCTCCAAGAGATGTGCGTACCTATGATCAAAAGCCCCGGATGAGCGCCTGTGAAGTCACTGATGAGGTTATAAAGCGTATAGAATCAGACCAATACGATGTCATCATTCTCAACCTTGCCAATCAGGACATGGTCGGGCACACCGGAGTGCTTTCTGCGGCTATTAAGGCATGCGAGGCAGTGGATGAATGTCTTGCCAGGATAGTTCCCACAGTTCGCAAAAAAGGGGGAATCGCTTTGGTAACAGCAGATCACGGCAATTCCGAGCAGTTGATGCAGAAAGACGGGAGCCCCCATACCGCGCACACGCTTAATCCGGTGCCATTCATCTTAGTGGACGACACACGCACGGAAATAAAATTAAGCCAAGGGGCCCTGTGCGATATCGCGCCTACCATGCTTCACCTTATGGGAACGCGCCAGCCGGAAGAGATGACCGGCAGATCGCTCATAGCATAAAAAAGCTCATTAGAGCCAATTTCAAAACGTCCCCTTTTACCCAATCTCGGCGTCAGGCTCAGATTTTAGTCCTCGAAATACT
>JAUVFC010000075.1 GCA_030594505.1 Desulfobacterales bacterium | reverse complement strand
GTGGCACAGTCATCTCCCATGTTTCCAAAGACCATGATCTGAACATTGACCGCGGTTCCCCAGTCACCCGGGAGACCTTCTATGCGGCGATAGGCAATAGCGCGTTTTCCATTCCATGAAAGGAAAACCGCGTCAATACTTCCCCACAGTTGCTTCATGGGGTCATCCGGAAAATCTTTTCCCAATACCTTCTTAATAGTCTTTTTATACTGGCTGCATAAAGCTTTGAGATCATCGGCCGTAAGGTCTAAGTCGGTTTTATACCCGTTCTTTTTCTTTACCTTTTCCAAAAGACGCTCCAGCTTAGAACGTATTCCGTCGTCTTCTTCCGGCTCGATACCCGCCGCTTTTTCCATGACAACATCCGAGTACATTGCTAATAAACGCCGATAGGCATCATAGACAAAGCGAGGATCACCACTCTTTTTTATGAGTCCGGGAATGGTCTTTGTGGTAAGCCCTACGTTAAGAATGGTTTCCATCATGCCTGGCATGGAAGCGCGGGCGCCGGAGCGGACACTCAGAAGAAGCGGGTCTTTTACATCGCCGAATTTGCGCTTCATGATCTTCTCTACCCTTGCCAGAGCTTTATCCGCCTCTTGCTTCAGGCCGGCGGGATATTTCTTCTTTCTTTCATAGAATTCGTTGCAGACATCGGTTGTGAGGGTAAACCCCGGGGGGACCGGCATGCCGAGATTAACCATTTCGGCAATGTTCGCGCCTTTGCCGCCCAGCAAGTTTTTCATGTCAGCTCTACCATCGGCCTTTCCGTCACCAAAAAAATAGACGTGTTTCTTCTTCATGAACAGGCTCCTTTCTTATAACCTAAGAAATATTTTTATTGACACTGCCATACAAAGACTTAATTGAACGAACAACATTTTTAACCCGCAACCCGTAACTCGCAACTCGCAACCCGCAACCCGACACTTACGTTCCCATATCCCAGGACGAGAGATACTTTGCTTGTTCTTCAGTAAGTCTATCAATCGAAATTCCCATGGAAGAGAGCTTCACTGCTGCGATATTTGCGTCGATTGCTTCCGGTACTGGATATACCCCCACCTTGAGAGGAGCTTCGCGCCTGACTAAATATTCAGCGCTCAGCGCCTGATTCGCAAAGCTCATATCCATAACGCTTGAGGGATGTCCCTCGGCAGCGGCAAGGTTGATCAGACGTCCTTCACCTAAGACGTTGACCCTTCTCCCGTTCTGCAAGGTGTATTCCTCTACGAAAGGTCTTATGGATCTCTTACCCGTGCTGATCTCCTCAAGCCCTTTTAAATCGAGTTCAACGTTGAAGTGCCCCGAATTGGAAACAATAGCGCCTTCCTTCATGAGGTTAAAATGTTCTTTCCTGATCACATTGATGTTTCCTGTCAGCGTACAAAACATATCCCCGATCTTGGCGGCCTCTTCAATGGGCATTACGCGAAATCCATCCATAACCGCCTCGAGGGCCTTGAGCGGGTCGACCTCTGTAATGATAACGCTTGCTCCCATTCCTCTCGCGCGTGATGCAAGGCCGCGGCCGCACCACCCGTAGCCGCATATCACAAAGTTTGTTCCCGCAATCAGACGGTTGGTGGCACGAATAATTCCATCGATCGTACTTTGTCCCGTGCCGTAGCGATTATCAAAAAAGTGCTTCGTGTTTGCGTCGTTAACCGCGATAATAGGGTATTTCAGAACGCCGTCCTCTGCCATACTTCGGAGTCGTATGATGCCGGTCGTGGTTTCCTCGGTTCCCCCCTGAACACCACCGATCAGTTCAGTTCGTTCGGAGTGCAAAATAGAAACCAGATCAGCTCCGTCATCCATTGTAATATGCGGTTTCATATCCAAGACCGCATTAATATGGTCATAATAGGTTTTATTATCCTCTCCTTTTATGGCAAACACCGGGATACTGTCATGCTGTACAAGCGAAGCAGCAACATCATCCTGCGTGCTTAAGGGATTGGAAGCACATAAATAGACATCTGCTCCACCCGCTTGAAGTGTCTGCATAAGGCTTGCCGTCTCCGTAGTGACATGAAGACAGGCGGCCATCTTAATCCCCTTTAAGGGGAGTTCTGTTTCAAAACGTTTTCTGATCTGATTAAGCACAGGCATGCTCTGGTTTGCCCACTCTATACGTAGCTTCCCTTCTTCCGCCAGCTTGCTATCTTTAATGTCGAAATTCATTCTATTTCCTTTCTAAGTGTCCTCTTTTCTAAGTGTCTCTCCAGAAAGAGCAGGTTTTGTTCCAAGACAAGGCCGCACAAAGGTTTCTACCGCAGGCGTAGCAACGCTACGTTGAGGATAGAAACCTGCGGAGAACGCAGTATTGGGACAAAAGATGCTGTTTCTGGGGGACACTTTCTATAACCCTGCCTTATCTTTCAACACATCAACCATATCGGTCTTTTCCCATGTAAACCCCTCTTCATCCCTTCCAAAATGCCCGTATGCCGCGGTCTTTCTATAAATGGGACGAAGAAGATCAAGATACTCGATGATAGCGGCCGGTCTAAAGTCAAAGACTTCTTTTACAATCTCTGCGATGCGGCTGTTCGGGATAACCCCGGTATCGAATGTATCAACAAGGATAGATACAGGTTCCGCCACACCTATCGAATAGGCTAACTGAACCTCGCATTTCCCGGCCAATCCCGAAGCCACAATGTTTTTAGCCGCATAGCGCGCCATATACGAAGCGCTCCGGTCTACTTTGGAGGGATCTTTCCCTGAAAAGCATCCTCCGCCGTGACTCCCCTGGCCTCCGTAGGTATCCACAATAATCTTTCTTCCGGTAAGGCCGCAGTCTCCCATCGGGCCGCCGATCACAAAACGGCCCGTGGCATTGATAAACATACGCGTGTCGCCGTCAATCATATCTCGTGGGACTACTTTCTTGATTACCTCTTCGATGATTGCCTCTTTCAGTTCAGAATATGAAACATCCGGGGAATGCTGCGCCGCGATAACGATCGCATCGACCCGATGGGGGGCGCCATTCTTGTATTCAATGGTAATCTGAGATTTTCCGTCCGGACGAAGAAAATCGAGGGAGCCGTTTTTCCTGACGCGCGCCAAACGCCGGCAGAGTTTATGGGCGTAAATAATCGGCATTGGCATCAATTCAGGGGTGTCGTCGCAGGCATAGCCGAACATGAGCCCCTGATCACCCGCGCCTTGCTCTTTAAACAATCCCGCTCCCGCATTGACTCCCTGGGCAATATCAGGGGATTGGTGGTCAATACTGGTAATCACGGCGCATGTCTTCCAGTCAAATCCCATGGAGGAAGAATCATAGCCGATTTCACGAATGGTCTGCCTCGCAATGTCGGGTATGTCCGCGTAACAAGAGGTGGTGATCTCACCCGCGACAAACACCATCCCTGTTGTTACCAGGGTCTCACACGCCACGCGCGCCGCTTTGTCCTCGGCTATTATAGAGTCCAAAATAGAATCTGATATGGCATCGGCTATCTTGTCCGGATGACCTTCCGTCACCGATTCAGAAGTAAATAAGAAGTTCTGGTTACTCATTTTTTCTCCTTAATATTCTATTCTGCTCATCCACATGAATAAGCACGGGGTGAAATCCTTCCACCTCATCATCGCTCAGCATGGAATAGCAGGCGATAATGATCAAATCTCCCGGAGCGCCTTTTCGGGCCGCGGCGCCGTTCAGGCATATGACACCACTGTCCGGTTCCCCTTCAATTGCATATGTTTCAAATCGTTCCCCGTTATTAATATTATAGACCTTTACCATCTCATACGGAAGTATTCCGGCAGCCCTCATCAAAGTCGCATCAATGGTAAGGCTCCCCTCATAGTTAAGGTCTGCTTCGGTTACAACGGCTCTATGGATTTTTGACTTTAAAAGGGTTCTGTACATATCGGTTATCACTCTTAAGATTTTGTGGGACCATACGAAAATATTTTAAACATCAACATGCAATTAATGCAAGAATTATGTTTTAGTCACGGACAGCATGCAAGACAGTATTGTCGATTAAACGCGCTTTCCCCACATATACTGCAAGCGCCATCAACGCTTCTTTATCAATCTGATCCACATCCTCCAATGTTTCCGGATCACATATGGAAACGTAATCTATCCTGGTATGGGGCCTTGACAGGATAAGCTCCCCTGCCATTGCAATAATTCGCCTGGAGTTCCGCTCACCCTGTTCAACGAGCTTTTGTGCAGCCTGCAAGGTCTGAAAAAGGACGGGCGCTGAAAGCCTTTCCTCTTTTGAAAAATAAAAGTTTCTGGAACTCATGGCCAGCCCGTCATCTTCCCTTACAATGGGGCCGCCGACAATCTTTATATCGAAGTTCAGGTCTCTGACCATACGTCGAATAATTATCAATTGCTGGCGATCTTTTTCCCCGAATACTGCCGTGTGCGGCTTAGCAACGTGAAAAAGCTTGGTCACCACAGATGAAACGCCGCGGAAGTGATTCGGGCGAGACAGACCGCATAGATGCAGGGGGAGTCTTTCCAGGGATACGTATGTCTGGTATCCACCCGTGTACATTGCATCGGCCGGCGGCAAAAAGACCGTATCTACCCCCACTGATTCGGCCATTGCGCAATCTCTCTCAAAATCTCTTGGATAGGCCTTAATATCCTCTGTTGGGCCAAACTGGGTGGGATTGACGAATATACTGACCACTAAGTGATCTCCCTCTTTGCGTCCCAGCCGCATCAGATTTAAGTGCCCCTCGTGGAAAAACCCCATTGTGGGGACAAGGACAATCCGTTTGCCGGCCTCCCTCAGGCGATCCGCCTCTCGTTGCATAAGAGGTATGTCGGTAATAATTTGAATAAGTTTCCCCAAAAGGCAAGTTTTAATGTTTAACATACAAATCGGGAATTGTCAATGTATGCAATCCGTTAAAAAGCTATGATTGAGGAATTTAGGAATTATGGAATTATGGAATTCCGAATTAAAGGAATTTCTTTATCTTAATTCCTCAATCCCTCAATCCACAGAGCAAGTTGCTTATATCAACAAAATCCTTTACAGTAAGTGTTTCAGGCCGTCTCCGCGGATCTATCCCTGCTCCGGCAAGGACATCTAATACTCCTTCAGCAGTAATCCCAAAGCTACCCCCCTTGAGCGCGTTCTTTACGGTCTTTCGCCGTTGGCTAAAAGCAGCGCCTACTACGCGAAAAAATAAAGATTCATCCCTTGCAGGACAGGAAACAGGACTCTCAAATTCTATGCGAAGCACTTCTGAATCCACTTTAGGTTTCGGATAGAAAGAAGGAGCGCCTATTGAAATCAGCGGGGCCACCCTTGCACAGTATTGTACCACTACTGAGAGTCGTCCGTAAATCTTATTCCCGGGAGCTGCCATGATTCGTTCGGCCAAATATTTATGAAAAATGAGAACAGCAGTTGAAATAAACTCTCTGTATCGTATTAATCTAATCAATACCTGAGAAGAGATGTTATAAGGGAGATTCCCAATTACCACAATAGGACGGGAGTGCGTTCTTGCAAGTGTCTCAAAATCAAATGAGAGAATGTTTTCCTGGGTAATTATAACGTTGTCTGCTGACGCAGCCAAAAGCTCATTTCTCAAGAGCTCCGCCATCCTCTTGTCCCATTCCACTGCCACCACCCTTTGAACTGCTCGGGCAATTGGAATGGTGAGCGCTCCGGTACCCGCGCCGATCTCAAGGACAGTATCATCGGGCTTTAAACCTGTCCGCTGTACAATCAGATCGGCCATATGAGGGTCGGCCAGAAAGTGCTGCCCCAACCGCTTATCAGCGTATATCCCCCAGGCCTTTAGCAACAATCGCGGAGACGTCATGCTGTGCTTTCTCTTGCCCGGCGTTTCCGCTTGCGTCTATTTTTGATGATCATTATTTTCAGGGTTACCGCGTAACTCAAGATCGCAGGGAGTATCCCCAATACTGCTCCACCCAGAAGCATAGCAATGGCTATCTCATGCCCCGCCCGCCAAAGGTCGAAAAAACTCCGATTTTCTACATTGTAGTGGTTTGGAGTCCCCATGACAAAGATTCCTATCTTATAACTCCAGTAGTAAAAGAAAGGGATGGTTACGGGATTGCTGCACCATACGCCTAATGCCGCGGCCACCTTGCTCACTCTTAATAAAAAGGCCAGGGATAGGGCCAGTACGGTATGAAAAGGAATAGTCGGGGTTATTCCCACAAAGATGCCTATCGCCATACCTGTCGCGACGTAGTGCGGGTCGCCGTTTAATCGTTTTACGTGTATCAGCCAGTAGAGAATAGTTCGTTTAATATTCATGGTAAATGATCTATCAAAAAATAACTTGAATACTCGATCCCTCTTTAAGGCAATTATAAATTATAAACCACGAAGAGCACGAAGATTTTTTTAATTAAAACTTCGTGTCCTTCGTGCTCTTCGTGGTAAAAATAACTTTTAAAACGGGCTCTTGTGCGTGTTGGTTTTTTAAACTTTGAACGGGCATAATTGGTTTTTTTAAAGGCTGATAGCTGACTGTGGACTGCTAAACTTTTACAATTTTTCTCGCGGCACCCTTCGAGAACGCATCCATATCCAACGCCCCCCTTTCACCCTTTACAAGGTGATGATAGCCGGCAGCCGCGATCATTGCCGCGTTATCCGTGCAAAGTTCGGGGCTGGGGATATACAGTGTAACTCCAAACCGGGCGGCCTCGGCCTCCATCCGCTTTCTGAGCGCGCTGTTTGCTGCTACGCCCCCTACCACAACCAGGCGGTTGCATCCTTTTTCCTGCAGAGCTTCGAATGCCTTTCGAACCAATACATCAATGACCGCTTCTTGAAAACCGGCCACAATGTCCGGAATCTCCGCCTCAAAAGATGCGCTGTGTGTTTGCAAGTAACGGGCAACAGACGTCTTTATCCCGCTAAAGCTAAAATCAAAACGATAGTTGTTCATATATGCCCGGGGGAAATCGATCTTTATCGGATCACCCTTTTGGGAAAGTTGGTCAATCGCCTTCCCCCCCGGATAACCTAAGCCAAGCATTTTTGATACCTTGTCAAATGCCTCTCCTGCCGCGTCATCCCGCGTCTGCCCCATCAATTCAAACGCCGCGGTTCCGGTAACATAATATAGTATTGTATGGCCGCCGGAGACCAGAAGAGCCACAAACGGGAAACCGGGAGGATCCTCCTCCAAAAAGATTGCCGCAATGTGTCCCTCTAAATGATTTACCCCGACCCAGGGGAGAGATAGTCCATAAGCAAACGCCCTTGCAAAATTAAGTCCTACCAGGAGCGCCCCTATCAGACCGGGGCCTGAAGTTACCGCCACTCCATCCAGCATGCTCGAATCAATTTCGGCCTTGTCAATAGCGTCACAAACTACCGGCTGTATCCATTCTATATGCTTTCTTGAAGCCAGCTCAGGCACCACGCCGCCATAAGGGTGGTGTACCTTAATCTGGGAAGCAACCACATTAGAAATGATCTCTGTCCCGTCCCTCACGACAGCAGCCGCTGTTTCGTCACAAGAAGTATCAATTCCTAATATGAGCATGTTGATCTACTTATCGATACATGTCGGAGGCGCTCTGGTTTAAGCGCCGTGAACCGTGAACCCCTGAACCCTGAACCCTGATCCTTGAACCTTGAACCGTGAACCCCTGAACCCTGAACCTTGAACCTTGAACCGTGAACCCTGAACCCTGAACCCTGAACCTGAGTAGTTACAACGGTAAAACCTTTTTGCAATACCACAACCCGAGGTAATGATTTCAACTGATTAAATAAAAACGAATATTTTCGTGTAGCATGTAATAAATCGTTGCGCAAGATTCAAATGGTTCGTCGAAGGACTTTTTGCGAAATAATT
>JAUVFC010000172.1 GCA_030594505.1 Desulfobacterales bacterium | reverse complement strand
GCCTTATTTGCGGTGACAATATGCTTTTTAGCTGCAATCGCCTGCAGGACGAAAGTCTTAGCCGGCTCATATCCTCCGATCAGCTCCACTACAATATCGATTTCAGGATCATCCAGTATCTCGGCCGCATCCGCAGTCAAAACATCCGGCTGTATCTCCACCCCACGGTCTGTGGTGATATCCAGATCGGCGATCTTCTTTAAAATAAGAGGCGCTCCCAGACGGGATTCGATAAGGGGACCGTTTTCAATGAGTATCTTCACCATTCCGACGCCCACGGTGCCAAAGCCCAACAATCCGATATTAATTGATTTCATAATGAAGTCCGGTGAGTGATTAAAGTTGAAAGTTACCTGATTGCATTAAAGAGCAAAGCTAAGCAATCCGCAGATTACGCAGATTACGCAGATTTCAAAAAAGCCCAGAGTATTTAAATAAAAATCTGCGAAAATCCGTGAAATCTGCGGATATAATTTTCTATACAATAAAGATTTATTTAATAACACAAAAACTGTATATTGAAAAGTTACAATTAAACCGACCAACTTTACTTTCCTCGCAATAACATGATATAAAAAATAGTGTCGGGGGTTAGAGGTTAGAAGACAGAGGCCAGAAGTCAGAAAATAGAGAAGAGAGAAGAAAAAACGCAACTCTCAGGAATCAAAGCTCAAAGCTCGCAACCCGTAACCAGAAACCAGAAACCAGAAACAAAGATCATGTCATTACAAAAGACTCTTTCCGATAAAAGATTTGAATCAGAGGCGCTCCGGCGCAACTTAGAGGAGACTGCCTACACTCCGACGATCGGAGCAAAATACCGGCCTCTCTTAGAGGTCATTCAGGCATATCCCGGGCTGCACAAACAAGCCGAAGCATTTCTGTATGAACTGAACCATCCTTTGAAAAACTGGCAATTCATTATTGCGGAGTTAAAAAAGTACGCGCTTAAAAATTTTTCGATTTACGAAAAAGCATCCCCCGGCTCTTCAGTTGTCGCCATTATATGCGAAATATTCTCAGAGGCGATTGAATCTGTCACAGACCCTGGTCAGCGTCAAAATGCCGTGGAATATACGCTCCTTTATTTGGAAAAGCTCGCCGGCAGCAAGAACATGCTCAACACTGCTCACAAACAGCTTGTCCACTGTTTTAAAAGACTCCACGGACTGTCGGACGAAACATTTTTCTCTGTTGTTACCAGTTTTTACCCGCTGCACCGCATAGGGAGGCTGCTGCTTACAAACGCGCCGAAAGAATTCGATCTTTCGGTCTTTAATGCACTCCTTATCCGTTCGCTCAAGCAATGTTACGAATACTGGGCAAGGGAAGATGACCTGTCTGTATGGTTTGTTGAAAAAAGGACAACATCTATTCCTGATGAGCGACTTCAGCAGGTTCTTCAACCAGTATCCCACTCCCATTTTAAGGATCTGTTAGAGCAACTTGAACATATCAATAAGAAACACCGCTCTGCCGAATCCCTCGCGAAGCTGTTGGAACTTCCGTCCTTTCAACAAATCATGAAAGAATTTAGAGATCTTCCGGATCAGATTGCAAAAGAAGAGACAGACAACAGGCTCTCTTATATCAACCAGATCTCCATACTTCTCAAGATCATGACCATAACCGGCCTATCCTCCATTCACGAGGAGACCCTGCGCCGTATTAATGAATCGCTTTCCGATATAATTCAAAACCACACAAGTGAAACACCCGGGCTATTGTTAGCCAAGACCTTTGATATATTGAAGAAGAATATCCACAAGTATCCTGAAACCGCGCTTCAGACAACACAGAACATAGGCAAAGCGGTGTTTAAAGGTGACGAGAGTGAGTTGGTAGATCTCTTTATCCGTCACACCATCTCTCTTGGGTTCGAGGGGCCCGAAGTTGGCAAAACTTCACCTGACGCGCCAATGACCCCTAATCCCGTACATCTTTTAAATATCAGGGTATGGCTCGGCATTATTGAAAACGCCCCTAAATGGTGTCGTCGGCTACTTTCGTCGCTTATCATATACTTAAAATTGGAAGGGGTGGTCATTAAGGACACGGATCTATTTCAAAAAGATGTGACGCGCCTCCTCAACAGCGATATTAAGCCGGTATATAACCTGATAAAGCAGGTTACCAAACTCTTCCCCGTCTACTTTAACGAAATCGGGGCCGAAGGCGCCCTCCGGGATGTGTCTACGGAGATAGACGAGGTCGTGAACCGGGGAGACATCCTGATTCACTTCCTAAGAAAACAGTGCCATGTAGAGAGTCACAACCTCCTTATCCATCTTACCACGGCGATCTTCACATTCTGGCTCACTCGCGACAAGACATTCCTTGCTCCGTTCCTACCTCCTGAACTGTACAGGCATATCCCGAGCTATGGGGTTTATGTAGACGGCGTTCACGAGGTAGTCACCGAGCTCTTTGAGAATCGAGAAGTCAAAAAGCCGAAAGATCTTCTGGAGCTTTCTCCTGAGCAAGGGAAAAAGTTGATCTCCGGTCTGCAAAAAGGACCTGAGCAGGATCGTGCCCGTGTGGCATTGCTGTTCCGATTATACAGGCTGTTGAATGAAAAGTACAACCTGGCCCATAGGGATATAGGGACTCATTTAAGCATTGCAAAAAATAAAGGATTTCCCCATATAGACACTCTTGAGAAGGCTATAAGCCGGAAAGACGTGGTAGAAAGACTTCAGGGGATATTAAATTACCTGAAGCTTTTAAAGAGAATAATCCTTTCGCCGGAGTCCTCAGAGGGGGTAGAGGCAATATACCACAAACGGCACATCGCCGCAGATATCCCGTCCATGTATGGAACGTATTATGAAAGAAAATTTGACGCTCTTGGCCTTACCCTACGCCTTGAAAACTATGCCAACCTTCTATTCGAGGAACTGATCAATTCTATCAACCTTCAGTTTATTACAAGAGACACCTTCTTTAAGATCAGTGACATTATACATCTTTTTGTGCAGGCGCTCGAACTCGACGGGATAGCTTCCAAGCGACTTCAACGCCACGCTAAACTCCTCGTAAGGGCATTGGAGGTACGAAGATTCACTTTTACCCAGTATGTTGACATATTCCAGGGAGTTGCGGATGCGGAACAGGATATCCTTACAACTTTTTATAGAAACATCCATGAAGATAATCTTAAGATAATTCTTCAGCAGACCTGCGACGAATTCCTCCTCCCAAAATATCGTATGGGGGAAGGCAAACAGACCTCTGACGAACGGACCTATAAGATATCTGAAACCTTTATGCGGGATCTGATCGCCGGCACATTTGGGTTTCAGTATCTTGATAATTTTATCAGCAGAGTCATCCACTCCCTGAATGAACAATCCGAGCAATTGTCCGCCGAAGACCTTGATCTTTTGCTGAGTTACGACCCGGGGAAGGCCATTGCCGGCATTGACCACCCCTCCCCGTTTATCAAGGATCAGATATACCTGGGAAACAAGGGATACAATTTAGTCAGGCTGAATGATCTTTCACTGCCCGTACCTTTCGGGTTTATTATCACAACAGAGGTCTTTCGATGCCGGCGCGTTATAAATTCCTTCAGGCACGCACGGAAGGACCTTGTTGAAAATATCTATAGACACGTAAAGGAGATTGAAGAACAGACAGGGGAAGAATTCGGCAATCCGGGAAACCCTCTCCTTTTTTCCGTTCGAAGCGGAGCGGCCATCGCAATGCCGGGCATGATGGATACCTTCCTTAATGTAGGCATCAATGAGGAAATAGCAGAAGGTCTGATACGAAAAACAGGGCAGGAATGGTTTGCCTGGGATAATTACAGGCGTTTCCTCCAGTCATGGGGGATGTCGTTCGGCATCCCGAGGGAAACATTTCATGCGCAAATGGTGGCACATAAGACCCGGCATAAGGTTGTTCGGAAACGGGGATTTACCGCCGACCAGATGCGTCAATTATCCATGCACTATCGAAAAGCCGTTGAGGCCACAGGGGTAAAAATTACTGATGACCCCAAGGAACAGCTGTTGCAATCAATCCACCAGGTCTTTGAATCGTGGCATTCCGCCAAATCCCGCGCTTATCGTGAGATTATGGGGATCTCAGACAACTGGGGAACAGCCGTTATTGTCCAGGAAATGGTATTTGGGAACCTGACCACCTCGGCAGGGTCAGGGGTCTTGTTTACCCATAACATTAATAAATCCGTAGACCGAATAATTCCATGGGGTGATTACACTATCGGAGGTCAAGGCGAAGATGTGGTTGCCGGTCTTGTGCAAACCCAGCCAATATCAATAGAACAAAAAGGGGCTGAAGGAAGACAGCAGGATCCGTCATTGGAGGAAGCTTTTCCAGTAGTGTTTCATATGCTCCGTGAAAGCGCAAAAACGCTCGTGTATGAAAACAACTGGACTGCCCAGGAGATAGAATTTACCTTTGAAGGGAATAGCGCTGACAAACTGCACATATTACAATCCCGTGATATGGTTGTCGGGAAAATACAGACCT
>JAUVFC010000183.1 GCA_030594505.1 Desulfobacterales bacterium | reverse complement strand
TTTTGGTCATCTTTTTGTAAAGCTTCTTAACGAAGCGAAGCGTAAAAATCGTAAACTGTTTGAGGGCGTTAGCCCGAGTTTTTACGATTTAGCGAAGCGAGTTTAGAAGCTTCAAAAAGTGACCAATTGGACGAATTGAAGACTTTTTGCGAAACCATCAAATTTTAATATCGAAATCCGAAGCACGAAATTCGGATTTATTTAAGCTACGTGCTATATTCAAAAATCAAAATCTTTTTCTAAAGGTCTGTATAACATTAATGATTACTTCACTTGAAGAACACCTTTCCGCCCTGTATCGTCTAAGACAATTCGGGGTTAAATTAGGGCTTGATGCCATAAATCGGCTGGTTCGAGGATTGGGTAATCCTCATGAACGATTTCGGTCGATTCACGTTGCCGGTACCAACGGAAAAGGTTCTATAGCGGCGATCCTTTCCTCTGTTCTTGTTCGAGAGGGATACAAGGTTGGTTTGTATACCTCTCCGCATCTTGTCCGATTCAATGAGAGAATTCGCATTAACGGTTGTCCTGTATCAGATGATGCCGTGCTTGCTGCGGCGGAAGCGGTCCAATTGGTTTACGCGCAAGGTGAACTCCCAACCTTTTTTGAATGCGCCACAGCCATGGCCATGTACCATTTTGCCGTGGAAAATGTTGATTGGGCCATCCTTGAAACCGGAATGGGGGGAAGGCTTGATGCTACCAATGTGATTCGTCCTGAAGTGAGTATTATTTCCAATATTTCCCTCGATCATCAGCAATATCTGGGTAATACTCTGGCTAAGATCGCAGCAGAAAAAGGTGGGATCATTAAAGATGCCGTGCCGGTAGTTACAGCGGTCAAAAGTAAAAGCGCCTTTGAAGTAATACAGAAGATAGCTTCAGAAAAGAATGCGCCAATATACCGCCTGGGAAGTGATTTAAGGGTCCGTAGAGATAGGAAGGGGTGTTTTTCTTACTTCGGTATCCATTGGAAGTGGAAAAAACTGAAGGTTGGTCTTTGTGGGGAGCATCAGATTGATAATGCCGCTGCAGCGCTGGGCGCCCTGGAAGTGTTGATGAGAAAAGGGGTCGGCATTTCGGAAAAATCGATTTATCAGGGACTTGCTGAAGTAAAGTGGCCTGGTCGCCTGGAGATTGTGTCAGAGCGGCCATTAGTTATGTTGGATGGCGCTCATAACCGGGCCGGCGTAAAGTCACTGAAACAGTATCTCAAGAACAATCTTAACGGCCGCCGTCTTACCCTGGTAGTCGGCATAATGGCGGACAAATCGTGGCATGCAATGCTCCGATCTTTAATCCCCATTGCTCATCGACTGATCATTACAAGTCCACAGAGTGAACGGGCTGTGGAGCCTGAGACGCTTGCTGCTTTCATACGCCCATTTCTTAAAGAGTTTGATGTCATACCGCGTGTGGATCAAGCAGTGGCCGCCGCCATCAAGCATGCCGGACGCAAAGGCGCCGTGTGTGTGGCTGGTTCTCTTTACGCGGCGGGGGAAGCCAAAGCGTATCTGGAAAATACTCCGGAAGGGGTGTCGCCGGGCGAGATCTTCAATTGAACATTTTTCAAAGGTCTCACATTAAACGTTTTGTAAAGTATGGCTGAGGAGATTATTGCTGTTAAGCCGCCTGACGGGGCAGGTAAGTTTCGATTGTTTGCCGTAAGTTTCTCCAGGTTACAGGCTTTCTTAGGAGGATGGAGGCATACCCTTCTTCTATAGTTTTCCTGGCATATGTGCTGTCGGGGGTTCCGGTGAGAACCAGAATATTGGCGTCAGGGTCTATCTCCTTGATTTTTTGGGAGGATTCATATCCATTCATAACGGGCATTTCTATATCCATAATTACCAGATCAGGTCTCATCCTCTTGTATTTCTCCAGCCCGACCAGCCCGTTGTTTGCACTGTCTACATCATCGAACCCCTCCATATTCAGGACTTCCATGAGACTGGCAGAGACAGAATTATCATCGTCTACGATTAATATTTTTTGATTATACATGGTAGTCCCCTCATGACAGTTACCGATAATTACGAATTACGTATAGAATATAAGCCGTCTTGGGTGAAGTCAAGAAAAAAAACTATATATTGTGTTTTTTATTTTAAACAAGACTATATATAGGTTAAAAAGTTTGAACCATCGGTTTTTGATCTGTTAACAAATAAAATAGAACGGTTATGCGGATATACTAATAATTACTGACACTTATTCTCATTTCAAGTAAGAATATACAAAGAGCATGGTACTTAGTTTGTTCGCCACGCCTTTGTTTGTCAAACCTCAAAATGGGCTATTTCCCGATGACTTGTGAAATGGTTTTCAACAAAAGATAACCAATTTAAATTAGCGGGGATAATTTTTATGCCTTGTTGTAACCTGTAGAAATTTCAGGTCATTTTTGAAAGAACACTTTGTTCAAGCATTTTGAAAGGGTTATCCTGCTTTTAAGAAGATTGTTCAAAACTTTCTTCCTTCGAATATCTTTTTTTTCCTTCAGTTTTCTTGATCTTGTAAAAAATATGTGTGTGACATAAGGTGAAAATGGGATCATACAAAATCCTTGCATATCGATGTCAATGTCTGGTACGTCGTATAAAACTATGTGACTTTGCGATAAGATAAAGGGGGCTGTGTGCTTTCCAGGGTTTTAAGTGGCGCTGTTCTTGGGATCGACGCTTATGTAGTAGAGGTAGAGGTTGACATTGCTCAGGGGCTTCCCGCGTTCGCCACGGTCGGGCTTCCGGAAACCGCGGTCAAAGAGAGCAAGGACCGGGTAAAGGCTGCCATCCATAATTCAGGATATCATTTTCCGGACGATAGAATTACCGTAAACTTGGCGCCGGCTGACATAAAAAAGGAAGGCACTGGCTTTGATCTGCCGATTGCCGCGGGTATCCTTGCGGCTACAGGAATCATCCCCCAGAATATACTTTCGGAATATCTTATCCTTGGAGAGCTTTCACTTGACGGACGCGTTAAACCGGTGCGGGGGGCGCTTCCCACCGCACTCGCTGCCAAAGAAAAAGGTTTTGCCGGGATTGTCCTTCCCAAAGAAAATGCCCGGGAGGCGGCTGTAGTAAACGGCCTCAAAGTCCTTTCAGCAGAGACCCTCTCACAGATGGTAGAGTACTTCCGTGGCATTAATACCATGGAACAAGAGACCGTGAATGTTAAGGACATTTTTGAAACCGTATCATACAGTGATGTTGATTTCAGTGAGGTCAAGGGGCAGGAACATGTAAAAAGGGCCTTGGAGATAGCAGCAGCCGGCGGGCATAACATTATTATGGTAGGGCCTCCCGGCTCCGGGAAGACGATGCTGGCCAAGCGTCTCCCCACTATATTGCCCCCCATAAGTTTTGGTGAGGCGATTGAGACCACCAAGATCTTTAGTGTGATGGGGCTCCTTGAGCGAAGTCAATCATTAATAGTTACTCGACCATTCAGGGCGCCACACCACACCATATCAGACGCGGGCCTCATAGGCGGAGGTCATGTCCCAAAAGCAGGCGAAGTAAGCCTCGCGCACAACGGGGTGCTCTTTTTGGACGAACTACCCGAGTTTAAGAAAAATGTTCTGGAGGTCCTCCGGCAGCCGATGGAAGACGGGCAGGTGACTATATCCCGCGCTGTGACAAGCGTAACTTATCCCGCGCGTTTTATGCTGGTGGCCGCCATGAATCCATGCCCATGCGGTTATTTTTCCGACCCGCTTCATCAATGCAGGTGCACCCATCATCAGATTCACCGCTATCGTTCCAAGGTTTCAGGGCCGCTCCTCGACCGGATCGACATCCATGTGGAGGTCCCGGCTGTGAGATATAAGGATCTTACAAATAATATTGACGGAGAGTCTTCAGAAAATATACGAAATCGGGTAGAGCACGCCCGGTCTGTGCAAACCGAACGGTTCAAGCGTATGAAAATCCACTGCAACGCCCAGATGGCGACGCGTCACATTAAAAAACACTGTTCCATCGGAGACGATTCCCACGCCCTCCTTGAAAAGGCGATAGACAAATTCGGGCTGAGCGCCCGCGCCTTTAACCGGATCTTAAAGATCTCACGAACCATTGCTGACCTGGCGGGAAGCGAGGCCATCGATGTCACCCATATCGCAGAGGCGATTCAATACCGGAGTCTGGATCGGAAGAGTCTGTTTGGGTGAAGAGGTCAACATTATCAAACCTTGATGGTTTCGTAAAAAGTCCATTTTGTTCACTTCATGAGCATTTTGGGCGCACTGGAGGCGTTCAGCTAAAATTCTAAAACTCGGGCTAACGCCCTCAAACAGTTAGAATTTTTAACGCTGA